>NZ_NTZO01000115.1 GCF_002559405.1 Bacillus sp. AFS001701
TGTTTTCTTTAAATCCCAATTGATAAAATTTGTTCTTAATTGCAAGACTCCATCACCTTCAACACTAGAAACGATTGCTCCAGCATTCAAGTGACGACTACTGTCTTTACGTTCTATTTCTAAATCAGGCGCACCGCCATGTCCATGATGTTTTATAGTTGCAGCTGATAATCCTTGGTGATTGGCCAGTTTAATGAGTTTTTCAGTAAGGGTTGTTTTCCCACTATTTTGATAGCCTACAATTTGCAAAATGGAATAGTTCTTTTTCATCGCTCTCAATTCCTTTTTATTAAATACTTTTATTATAAGGAGCCTACTGAAAAAACACCATTCATACAAAAATCAATTTAATCGATTCTTGTATTGATGGTGGAGCAGTTTAGTAAAGTCTTTAAGAAGATGTTCTCTAAAAGTTTTTTCCTTTAAATTTTCTAATCATTGTTTTATGATAAGAAAAACGAGAATTAAGTTAAGGGGTATATGTAATGTCTAAAGTCATCCATGAATTTAATGACTATATACGAAAACTGCGTAAAGAATTATTTGGTAAAGGCCCTGAAAGAATCCATACTGTTTTTGTTGAAAATATGGCTGTTTCAACTTTGTATGGAAATCTAACACCTACTGAGCTATTTATCGCTCAAACTTCTGAGGGGCGTGATATCGTACATAATGCTAGAACTAAGATGATTCAAGATGTATATGCGAAAAATCATCCAATTAAGCTAGAAGAAATCGTTGATGCAAAGTTTGTCAATCTTTTCTCGGATATGAAAGTTGAAGAAGATATTGCGATTTCAGTTTTTGTATTTAATAAAAAATTAGAAAACTTAATTGATTAGATAGTCGATGCTACTAATCAATTAAGCTTATGTTCCAATCTTATTTATGGAAAAAGTCGCCGCTTTTACCACCTTTTTTTTGAACTAAAAACGTTTCTTTAATGACCATACTTTTATCAACGGCTTTACACATATCGTAAAATGTAAGGCCAGCTACACTTACAGCTGTAAGTGCCTCCATTTCAACTCCAGTTTTTCCACTACATTTCACTGTCGCACGTATGATTAAATCATATCCATTAGGTGCCTCTACATATTCGAATGTAAAGTCAGTTCCTGAAAGTGCGATTGGATGACACATTGGAATAATGTCAGAAGTTTTTTTAGCTCCCATAATTCCAGCAATTTGTGCAACATTTAGTGGATCACCTTTTTTAATTAATCCATTTTGAATTGCTTCATATAATTCCCTTGAAATCGAAATTGTACTTTGCGCAATTGCAATTCTAGTAGTGATGTCTTTGTCTGATATATCGACCATTTTAGGTCTTCCTTCTTCATTCCAATGTGAAAATTCACTCATGGGAGTACCTCCAGGTAAGTCTTAATAACTTAAATCCAATCAGTTGGACTATTTATATTCTTAAAGATGGGATCGTCACTTGAAAATTGAACAGTCATTACATTTACTTCACTGAATAATAACTGAACTTTTCGATTGTTTTTATCTAACATCTCTTTCATTTTTTCGATGCAATTTCGATGATAGAGCGCAAATAGTGGTTGAAGTTTATCGGACTGGATCGGAACGATTGCATCAACATTCGTATTTTCTGCCCTTTCGATCATGTTTTTGACAAAGTCAGCTGTAATAAAAGGTGTGTCGCACGCTAGCACAAAATACCAGTCTTTATTTGGTATGTTGGAAAATGCATTGTACATAGCATATAGAGGTCCTTGGTATTCTTTGGCTTCTCCTTCAATGACAAATTCTAGATCATCTTTACTAAAATACGGGACTAGTTTTTCGTTCGTTGAAATGATAATCGGTGAAATCGAATTTTCCTTTAACGCTTCTACACTATACTCATACAATAATTTGTCTTTATACGTTTCAAACATTTTTGGTTTACCGTAACGGGATGACTTTCCACCTGCTAAAACGACGCCAGCAATGTTCATTGCCTATTTAATTCTTCCACAAAATGTTGGCATGTCGGTAAAATTAGTTTTGTCATGGCTAGATTTACTGCGTTTTTTGAACCTGGAATTACATAGATTGCTTTATCATGAAAGCTACCTGCGATTGCTCTACTAAACATAGCCTTTGGACCGATTTCTGTATAACTTAATGAACGAAACAGTTCCCCAAATCCTTGCATTTCTTTATCGAGCATTTTTGAAATTGCTTCATATGTAACATCTCTTTTCGTAAAACCAGTACCACCTGTTATAATCATAACTTGAATCGTTTCATCTTCACTCCATGATCTAACAATTGAATCGATCAATGCTATTTCATCTTTTGTGATTTTATAATCATGGACGATATGTTTTTGCTCTTCTAATAAAGCTTTAATTAGTTTTCCGCTCTCGTCATTTTCAATAGTTCTAGTATCACTAACTGTTAAAACCGCAGCGTTAACAACCGCTTTTTCATTATGTTTATGCATCATTCTACCTACTTTCAAGCTTTATAAAATCCATTAGCCCCCACTTACTGGTGGAATAAATGCGACAGTATCTCCATCATTTACAATTTCTTCATCCGTTACAAACTCTTCATTTACTGCAGTCATAATCTGATTCAATTGTGGTAAATCATAGTTAGCCATAAGCCAGTTTTTTAACTCTTTTACGTTTATTCCATTTTTATCGGCCACTGTCACTTCATCAGTGCCAGCTTTATCACGTAAATGAGCAAATAATAATACTTTAATCATTTTGATTCCTCCACACTTGGTTTTCCTTCTTGGTATGGTGTATTTTCTAATTGGTCACCGATCCACATCGTACCATCTTCCCAAAACTCTTTTTTCCAGATCGGAACGATTTGTTTAATTCGTTCGATTGCGTATTCATTTGCTTCGTATGCAACTTTACGGTGCGGAGAGGAAACTGCAATCACAACGGCAATATCACTAATCTCTAATCTTCCAACTCTATGCGTAATCGCAACAATTGCTTCTGGCCATTTCACGTTGATTTCATCACCAATTTGGGCAAGTTTTTTTACGGCCATTGATTCATATGCTTGATACTCTAGCGATAAAGTCTTTTTTCCTTTTGTTAACTCTCTAACTGTACCAATAAAAACAGTAATGGCTCCTGCATTTCTACTTTTTACTTTATCTGAAACTTCCTCAACAACAATCGGTGTATTGACAATATTAAATAATGTTTGTTCCAAGTAAATCACTTCACTTTTCTTATATTAATAGCATTCTATTTATTTACTTATAAGCAGGTATGAAGTCATGCCAAGGCCATTTACTTCCTTCATGGTCTTCTAATAATAATAAGTCGACCGACATACCTTTTTCATATTTTCTAGTTCCTCCAGGTAAAACAATAAAAGCATCCGTATAAGCTAATGAAGATACGGCGCTAGACTTATCAAAACCTGCTGGAATTGCTGTTAATTGACCTTCCTGATAAACAATTTTACCTCTTACAAATCTAGTAAATGGGTTTGGTTTTGGAAAGTTTTCTCCTAAAATTGCACTTACTCTTTTTAAATGTGGTGTTTCGTTAAATAAATAAGTTTGGATAATCGGTCTAACAAATAGCTCAAATCCAACAAAACAAGCAGAAGGATTGCCAGATAAACCGAATAATAATTTATTTTCAAAATGCGCTACTGTTGTTACACTTCCTGGACGCATAGCAATTTTATTAAATAAAACGGTAGCTCCTAATCTTGCATAAATATCTGGTAAATAGTCATAATCACCGACAGATACTCCACCAGTTGTAATTAGAATATCAACTTGTTCTAGGGCATTTTGAACTTCTAAAAAACAAGTATCCAAATCATCGCTAAACTTTCCTAAATAGTTAGGGATTGCACCTGCTTTTTGGATTTGAGCGAGAACCATATAGGAATTACTATTCCGAATTTTACCAGGTTCAAGCGGTTCATCCACATCTAGAAGCTCACTCCCTGTTGCAATGACTCCGATGACTGGCTTTTTCGCTACAGGAACTTGACTATATCCAAATGTAGCAAGTAAAGCGATTACGCCCGGGTTGATTTCAGTTCCCTTTTTAACAAGAATATCACCTTTATGTGTTTCTTCCCCTTGGAATGAAATATTATCGCCTTTTTGATAAGAACGTTTAATTTCAATAAACGTTTTACCTTCAGTTTTAATCTCTTTCGCTAATTCAAGCATGACAACAGCTGTACAACCTTGTGGTATTTGAGCTCCTGTCATAATACGAACGGCCTGTAATGGTTCTACTTCATTTTGAAAAACTGAACCAGCCCCAATTTCGCCAACTACTTCAAAGATTGTTGGATTTTCATTGCTTGTAAAAATAGTATCTTCCGCTCGAATTGCAAAGCCATCATATGGAGAACGGTCAAAAGCAGGTATATCCTGATCAGCTTTTAGATCATCAGCTAATACTCGGCCATATGCTAAATCGATTGATACCATTTCTTTTGAACCGTGTTTGGCAAAATCCATCACTTTACGAACTGCTTCTTCGATCGGTAGTGGTACTCGTTTTTCAACCATTCTTTTCATCCTCTCTCTACTAACCTAATAAACGATAATATAGTTTTTTGGCTTCCTGTATATCATTTGTTCCGTGAACAAAAACCCTTCCATCCTGAAAAACAACAAATCGATATTCTTCTATCTGACAAGAGATCAAATAAGGATTTCGTTGAACTTTTCCGTGTTGTTTTAGTTGAATTTCTAGTTCATTAAAGTCGTAATTTTTAGTCGTTGAAGGCCTAATTTGAACCGTGTTTCGCCCACAAAGTGTACTTGTTTTCGTTTGATTTTCAAAGGCTAAATAAGGATACGTCCTATTTGTTCCACATGAAGGACAATCATCTGATTTGAGTTTCGATACTTTAAAGGAAAAATGCTGATTATTCCATAAATCAAATGTAAGAAATTTTGAATTAACCGCTGAATAATCCTCAACTAATAGTTTTAATACTTCAGTAACTTGGTATGCCGCTACTAATTGTACCGCAGGACTAATGACTCCAGCTGTGTCACATGTCACACCAGGTACTGGTAAACTTTTTACTATACAATTTAAACAAGGAGTTTTACTAGGTAGAATCGTGCAACACATACCAAAGCTCCCAACACAAGAGCCATACACCCACGGAATGTCATATTTCTGTGATAAATCATTTATGATAAAGCGAATATCAAAATTATCTGTTGCATCAATCATAACATCGGTGTCCTTCAAATGGACTTCCATATTATCTGCACTAGCATCCATTACTAGTGCATTGATGAACACATCTGAATTTATTTTTTGGAGACGTTTTTTAGCGGCAATTACTTTCGGCAATTTCTCAACTGCATCATCTTCAGTATAAAGCTGTTGCCTTTGCAAGTTACTCATTTCAACATAATCTCGGTCAATTAAAGTTAATTTTCCAATTCCAGCTCTAACAAGTGCCTCCGCACTAGCACTACCTAATGCACCTGCCCCAACAATTAAAACATGCTTCTTTCTTATTAATTCTTGTCCCTTTTCACCGATCGGAGTAAAAAGCTGCTGACGTGAATAACGTTCTGACATAAGATATCCTCCATTAAAGAGCAGGACCTAGCGAAAGAGATAAAAAGTTTTCTTTCGGGTATCCTCACCAATTTTTCTGCTTTTCTTGTTTTCCCTAAATTAAATAAAGCAGCATTAAGAAATCCTCATCATATAAGGAGTTCTGAATGCTGCTTAATTTCCCTGCTAAACGAACAGAGATACCAATCATCACTTTCTAATTTTTAGTTAGAGCATTATACAGAAATTGCATATACTCAAAACCTTCTATTATTGGTAATGATTAACCACCTATATGGGACATTTCAATTTTATGTGATGATTTATCATTCATTTTTTTCGTATTACTTAATCGTTCATCTGAATAACGATCAGTTCGATTGCTCCATATCGAAAGAATCGTTTCTTTTATTTGTTCATCATCTTGGTTAGATCTTACCAATTCTTTTAGATCATAACCTTTTGTTGCAAATAAACAAGTATATAATTTTCCTTCTGCAGATATACGCGCTCTTGTGCAAGTTGAACAAAATGAATCGGTCACTGAAGAAATAATGCCAATTTCATCATCACTATCTTTGTAACGATACCGATTCGCAACTTCTCCTACATAATTAGCTTCTGTAAATTCTAAAGGCATAGCCTCATTGATCGTATCGATGATTGTTTGTTTTCCTACTACTTCATCGAGCCGCCAGCCGTTATAATTTCCAACATCCATATATTCAATAAAACGAAGAATATGTTTTTTCTCTTTAAAATATTGTGCCATCGGGATAATATCTTGTTCATTCTTACCTTTTTGAACAACCATATTGATTTTAACCTTCATTCCGACATCAGAAGCAGCTTGTATCCCCTCAAGCACAGACTTTACATTTCCTCGATTACCAGTCATATATGAAAATCGTTCTTCATCTAGAGAGTCTATGCTTACGGTCACTCTTCTTAAACCAGCTTCATATAAATCCTTTGCAAACTTTTTAAGTAAAGTACCGTTTGTTGTTAAAGCAATATCTTCAACACCATCTATTTTATTTAATCGTTCAATCAGTTTAGGTAAATTTTTACGTAATAAAGGTTCTCCACCAGTAATTCTAATTTTTCTTACACCTAAAGATACAAAAATACGCGTTAATCTTTCAATTTCATCAAAGGATAGTATTTTATCTTGTGATAAAAAAGAATAGTCCTGACCAAAAATTTCTTCCGGCATACAATAACGGCAACGAAAATTGCAGCGATCGGTAACAGATATACGTAAATCCTGTAAAGGTCGATGATGTTTATCCAATGCAACTTTTTTCATAACCATTGCCTCACTTCTTTTTATTTCTTAAATGATCTGTTAAAGTTTCTATTTCACAATACGCTTTGAATGAGTATATACATTAAGTGACTGATTTCGAATAAATCCAACTGTCGTAATACCTAATTCTTCAGCTAATTGAAGAGCTAATTCTGTTGGAGCTGATTTAGTTAGAATGACCTCACAACCAATTTTAGCTACTTTTAGTAAAATTTCAGAAGATAATCGCCCACTAAAAACAATTATTTTATCTGAAATACGAATATTATTTTTAAGACAATATCCATAGATTTTATCTAATGCATTATGCCTACCAATATCCATTCTATTCAAAACAATTCCATTTAAATCACATAAAGCAGCATTATGCACTCCGCCTGTTTCATGAAACAAAAATGCGGACTGTTGCATTTCCTTCATTAATCGAAAACAATCTTGAAATGATAGTTGAACATTCACTTCATTCATTTTTTTTGCAGTTAATGCATCATTTACAAAAACAAACCCTTGTCTACTCATTCCACAGCATGATGTAATATATCTTTTACTTTGAATATCTTTATAATATGGATTAATATTCTTTGTTTTTACATGGACAAAGCCTTCTTTTTCTTGGAACCATATGTTTTCAATATCCTCGTATTTTCGGATGACCCCTTCGGATGCTAAAAATCCTACGACCATATCCTCGATATATTCTGGGGTACTGACCATTGTAACAAATTCTTGTCCATTGATTTTTACCGTGACGGGAAATTCTGTGACAACGCTGTCTTCAATATCGTTTGTTTCACCATTTTCAAAGCGGAGAATTCTTCTTCTCACTTCAGTTGGTAACATCGTTAAAGATTCCCTTCTTCTTGAACTATTTTTTATATCGTATTTTCTCAAAAAAATATCCATTAAGAGACAAACCTTTCAATTCGTTTTTTGTTTAAAAGGTTCATCTCTTATTATTAAACTCTTTCCTATGAAATACAAATTGTTTTTTCTATTATTCTTTTAGGCCTTTTCCCATACCTTTTAGAAAATTAATACCAAAACCAACTGCACGATTTACATCAGGATCTTTTAAAACTTTTACTAAATCAAGAATTCCTACTTTATCATCCTTTTCAAGATGTTTATTTCCTTCATCGATTCCTTTAGTTACGGAATTGATTAGCTTTGTTGTTAACTCCGGGTCCACACTTGAAAGGGCACCAGCAGCTCCCATAATATTATTGATGATATTCGTGACTGGCTCGCGGTTCATTTGTCCTAAAGCAATTTTTGTAATCTTCTCTTTAGATTGTAGCATTGAATTTGCAGCTTCAAGGACACCTGTTTCATTTAATTCAGAAACAATAGTTAAAATTTTATTTAACGAGTCTTCATTTTCTGCTAATAAAAGCTTCAAATCCTCTAGTTTTTGTTGATTTTGCTCTTCTTTAGTTGGTACGTATTTTTGAATCGTCGTGATTGGTTGTGCCATTTTTATTCCCCTTTATTTTGTCGTTAAGTGGACGTATCCTTTTCGTTCCCATTTACGCTGTACCTCAACTCCATTTTGAGGGTTGCGCTTTTTATTACGTGGGTTCGACTTTGGCAACGGACTTTCACCTTCTACACGTAATACTTCCATCCGTACTTTCGTTTGTTTATAAGCTGGTGTATTTGTACGGTGATCTTTAGCTGGACCTGTTAAGAAATTGATAGCAGATTCTTTATTTGTTGAATTCATTGGTAAGAACAACTCATTTTTTTGAACTCGGTCCGTAACTAGTGCTGGTAATTTCAGCGCTCCATACGGTGAAACTAATCGAACTAATGAGCCATCTTTAATGCCACGTTCATTTGCAAGCTCTGGTGAAACCTCTACAAAAATCTCAGGCACTTTTAATTGAATACCGTATGATTTATTCGTCATATTCCCTTCATGGAAATGCTCAAGCATACGACCATTATTTATTAATAGGTCAAACTCTTCTGCAAACTCAGTTGGTTCCATCCAATCAGCTAAAGCAAATCTTGCCTTTTTATCAGGGAAATTAAAACCATTCTCATAAAGCAGTGGCGTACTTGCTCCGTCTAAGCTACCCCAAAGGAAACTATCCCAACCTTCCATTACTTCGTAGCTAGCTTGTGAGAATAGTGGTGCTAAACTTGCCATTTCAGCGAAAATATCACCTGGATGTTGATAGTTCCAATTTGCACCTAATCGGTTTGCAATTTCTTGGACAATCCACCAGTCAGCCTTCGATTCACCAAGAGTTGGTAATGCTTGATATAATCTTTGTACTCGACGCTCAGTATTTGTAAATGTTCCTTCTTTTTCAAGTGATGGCGCAGCAGGTAAAATAACATCCGCATATTGCGCTGTTTTTGAGAAGAAGAGATCTTGTACGACAAAGAAGTCCAAATCTGATAAAACTTCATGTACATGGTTGGCATTACAATCGACAAGCGCCATATCTTCACCAACTAAGTACATAGCTTTCATTTCGCCTTTTTCAATCGATTGAAGCATTTGGATATTATCTAAACCAGGTTTTCCTCCGATTTCAACGCCCCACGCTTTTTCAAACTTCATACGAGCCGCGTCATCCGTTACATGTTGGTAACCAGGAAGCCAGCCAGGAAGAGTACCCATATCACAAGCGCCTTGTACATTATTGTGACCACGAAGCGGATAAGCGCCAGCACCAGGGCGTCTATAGTTTCCTGTTGCAAGCAATAAGTTCGAGATCGCAGCAGATGTATCAGAGCCACCAGTGTTTTGCGTCACGCCCATGCCCCATAAAATACAAGTTCCATCCGCTTCCTGAATCATTTCAGCTATTTGAATTAACGTTTCCTTTGAAATGCCAGTTACACTTTCGGCATATTCAAGCGTATATTTCTCAAGTACAACTTTAAAATCTTCAAAGAAATGAACATTCTCATAAATGAATTTTAAGTCATGCCAGCCTTGGTCAATGATATATTTCGTTACAGCCATTAACCATACTTGGTCTGTACCTTGTTTTGGTCTAATAAAGATGTCAGAGCGTTCTGCCATTTCATTTTTACGAAGATCGGCAACAATCAGTTTTTGACCATGTAGTTTATGTGCTCGCTTAACTCTTGTCGCAAGTACAGGATGACCTTCTGCTGGATTCGCACCGACGATTATAACTAGACCAGCTTTTGCGATATCCTTTATTGTTCCTGCATCTCCACCCATACCAACTGTGCGGAATAATCCATCTGTTGCTGGTGATTGACAATAACGTGAGCAATTATCTACATTATTTGTTTCGAATACTTGTCGTGCTAACTTCTGAATTAAATAGTTTTCTTCATTCGTAATTTTTGAAGATGAAATAAATCCAACAGAGCCTTTTCCATATTCTTGTTTAATAGAACCAAGTTTACTTGCGACTAAATCAAGGGCTTCATTCCAACTCGCTTCAACAAATACGCCATTTTTTCGAATTAAAGGCTTTGTAATTCGCTCTTTGGAATTGACAAAATCCCAACCAAATTTACCTTTTACACAAGTCGAAATTGCATTAACTGGTGCATCAGAGCTAGGTTGAACTTTTAAGATTTTTCGATCCTTCGTCCAAACCTCGAATGTACAGCCAACACCGCAGAATGTACAAACTGTTTTTGTCTTTTTCGTACGTGTTTCACGCATTGCTGCTTCAACCTCTGAAACAGCAAAAATCCCACTATATCCAGGCTCTACTTTTTTGACTAAATCAATCATCGGATCAAGTAACTCATCGTTTAATCCAGTCATAAAACCAGCTTCACCAAGCATTGATTTTTCCATTAATGCGTTACAAGGACAAATCGTTACACATTGACCACAACTTACACATGAAGAATCATTAATCGAAACACCCTTGTCCCAAATAACACGTGGACGCTCAGCTTCCCAATCAATTGATAATGTCTCATTTACTTGAAGATTTTGACATACTTCCACACACTGTCCACAAGCAATACATTGATTTGGATCATATCGATAAAAAGGATGTGTCAAGTCTACTTCACAAGAAGCTACCTTTGGCTGATAAGGGTACTTTTGGTGTTCAATGCCCATTTCTTCAACCGTATTATGTAGCTTACAGTTTCCATTGTTATTATCACAAACTGTACAATATAATAAATGATTTTCTAATAAACGATCCATTGCTTCAGTTTGAGCTTCCTTCGCTTTATGTGAAGTCAATTGAATATTCATTCCACTCATTGCTTCAGTTGAACATGATCGTTTTAGTTCACCATTAATTTCGACAATACAAGTATCACAAGTTTGAATTGGATCGACTTCAGGAACATAACAAATTTGTGGATGACTAATTTCATTTTGATTGATGATTTGTAAGATTGTAGAACCTTGCTTTGCGATTACTTCTTTTCCGTCAATCGTGATTGTAACCATGTTATTTTTCACGGTTTTCCTCCCCTTTTTTCACATAAAAAAATCCACCATGAAATACACATACCTGTTAAATAGGTTTAATGTTTTCATGGTGGAATAGTTTATTAGCAAATCGTACTAACATACCAATCCATTTTTTTGTTTCCTAAATTGATAGAGTCATAACATCTCCCATACTATGATTCCATCTCAATAAGTTTATTATAATCTTAAAATGATCATTAAACAATAGATTCACGATATGAAAGTAAAACGCTTACAATATTATCTATTTACTTACTATTGATTTTAATTTCTCAGCATTTTTATTTAGTTTATTAAATGCCTCACTATACTCTACTTCCAGCTCATCTATTATGTCGGCAATTGAACTGATTTTTGTAATTGCCCCAACACCGTGACCAGCAGACCATATTTCTTTCCAAGCCTTCGCACTCGATTCATTTTTCATTCCATCGAAATCGACTTTCTCTTTCTTTTTCAAAGTTTCAGGATCAAGACCAGCCTTAACAATACTAGGAATTAACATATTCGCTTTCACACCAGAGAATGCATCAGTCAGTACGATATCATCTTGCGTTGCATCAACTAACATTTGACGGTATTCATCATTTGCTAAGCTTTCCTTCGCAACAATGAAGCGTGTTCCCATATAAGCTAAATCAGCGCCCGCAGCTTGTGCAGCCAATATACTTTTACCAGTTGAAATCCCACCTGCTAACACAATGATGCCGTCCCAGAACGTACGAACACTATCAACGAACGCAAATCCATTTAAATTACCAGCGTGACCTCCAGCACCTGATGCAACTAAAATTAGTCCATCTACACCTGCCTCTGCTGCTTTTTTAGCAAACTTCATATCACTAACATCAGCGAATACTAGTCCACCATAACTATGTACAAGATCAACCACTACTTTTGGAGAACCTAATGAAGTAATGACAAGCTCTGGCTTATGTTTTTTCAACAGCTCAAGCTCTTCTTGTAATCTACTATAAGAGCTATGAACGACCATATTCATTGCCCACGGTGCAATTTTACGCTCCGGCTCATTTGCGTGCGCTAAAGCAAGATGATCATTTAATTGACCCATCCATTGATCAAGTACCTCAATCGGGCGAGCATTCGGTGCTGGAAATGATCCAATTACACCATTTAAACATGCTGCCTCTACTAGCTCAGGACCAGAAACTAAAAACATCGGTGCAGAAATAGCTGGCACCCTCAGTTGACTCCACCATTTTTCAGGAATTTGTTTACTCATTTACATGTCCCTCTTTTCTTCACGGAATATTCTGATTATTAATAATGATACATTAGTAAACTATTCTTTTCAACTCTATCTCTATCAAAAATGCTTCTTGAAGGCTATACAAAATAGTCAGGCTACTAAACTTAATATATAAATATAATATAGTGAATAATAAAAAAAGGATCTTATATACTCAATACACTAATAAATTCGTAAATTTATTAATCTTATACTTCAATAGTAGATAGAAAAATATTATTAGAATTACAGTGAAACATTATTTAATTAATTTATACTTTTTAGTCCTATACTTTCTCTTAACCCGTTCAAAATAAAAAAAGGAATAAATTTCTTTATCTAAACAAATTGTGACAGAGTTCGACCAAAGAAAATTGTAGAATAGTCACATATAAGTAAATAATGTAATAGGATTGTAATATTTTAATCTAAATTTCAGTAAACATTGATAGATGGACTACTTGGTTATGGGAGGAATTGTTTTGGAAAGCACTTTAAATGTTAAAGGAAATAGTATTCAACGGGGAAGATCGTTTAAACGTTCTTTGCCTTGGCATTTCATTCTGATTGGCATCATTATTATTATTACACTCATCATTGTGTTCAGCTATCGGGCGAACCACTTTAATGCTCAAGTCAAGGTGAACGGCATCAATTTAGGTGGACTGAATCCAAAGCAGGCACTAAAAAAATTAAAAACTAGCGAACTTAAAAACATCGTTTATGTTGGCGACCAGAAAATCTTAGATGGAAAAGATACAAAAATGAACTTTACGGAAAATGATCTGCCGGCTATTAAAAAAATAGTGAAAAACCAGCGCACGTTTTTTCCTTCTTCAAAAGAAAAAAATTATTCTTTAATGCCGAGTAAACGAGATGAAGATCAAATTGACACAATGAAAAAACAGATTGAAGATAAGCTTCTCACTCTTAATAAGAGCTTAAAAGCTCCAAAAGATGCGACTGTTCAATTGAAACAAGGTAAAATTATTGTCTCAAAAAGCATTAGCGGTGAGCAATATGATGTCGATCGTCTATTAAAAGACTATAAGGGACAAGAATATACTAGTATAATCCGTTTAAACACTGTATA
Organism: Bacillus sp. AFS001701; assembly: GCF_002559405.1. Classification (GTDB taxonomy): domain Bacteria; phylum Bacillota; class Bacilli; order Bacillales; family Bacillaceae_G; genus Gottfriedia. The sequence goes on from NZ_NTZO01000115.1 coordinate 13,630, forward strand.
CATACAACCAATCAAAGAAGACAATCAAATTGTGAAAAATGAAAAGAAAAAACTTCAAGAACTACTAGGGCGTACAGTTCAGTATAAAGTTCAGGATAAAGTTTATTCTTTAAATGCGAGTGAATACATTCAAAATGCTTCTGTGTCAAAAGATATGAAAGTTACGATCGACTCTAGTAATCTTAAAAACAAGATTGCTGAAATAAATAATGCTCAGTCTACATTAAATAAAAATTTTACATTTAAGACACATTCAGGATCTGTCATTTCAGTTAAAGGAGAAGGCTATGGCTGGGCATTAGATGTTGATAAAGAATCAACACTAGTTCAGAAGGCTTTTGAAACAGGCGAAAAATCGATCTCTCCTACTCATATTATCGGAAATGGCTGGAACAATGAAGGTTATGGATATAATACGACCACGAACAATGGAATTGGCGATACATATGCTGAAGTCTCAATTGCCGAACAGCGTATTTGGCTTTATAAAAATGGCAAATTGATTATCACAACGAATGTCGTTACTGGTAAACACATCACTGGTGAAGATACTTCAAAAGGAGTTTGGTATATCCTTTATAAACGAACACCATCAATCCTTAGAGGCTCGCATGTAGGTCTTGGTTCTTATGAAGTTAAGGTCGATTATTGGGCACCATTCACGAACAGCGGACAAGGTTTCCACGATGCTAGCTGGCGAAGCAACTGGTCAAACAATGCCTATCTAACTGCAGGATCGGGTGGCTGCGTTAACACTCCACCTAGTCTAATGAAAACAGTATTTGATAATCTTAGCACATATGAACCGGTAGTTATCTACTAAACTCGAATAGCATAATAAAAACACTGAAACCTATGTAAAGTTTCAGTGTTTTTTGTTTAGTTTAATATCGTTACTTTCACTTGTTTTCTTCCAAAATTAATCGCATCTTGTTTATTTGGTATAAATACATCAATTCGATTTCCTTTGATGGCACCGCCAGTATCGCCGGCTATTGCTACACCATAACCTTCTACATTCACTTTACTTCCAAGCGGGATTACACTTGGATCAACGGAAATGACTTTAGTATTTGGATTCTCTTTTAAGTTGATTCCAGTAGCCGTAATGCCAGTACAACCTTTACAAGAAGCTGTATAAGCTGATGCTTCCATTGTTATTACTTTTAAACCAGCCGAATCATTTGTTTTAGATTCACTTGTTGGTGCACTTTCTTTTGCTGCTGGTACACTCTCTTTTGTTACTGGTGCACTTTCTTTTGTTGCTGGTGCACTTTCTTTTGCTGCTGGTACACTCTCTTTTGTTGTTGGTGCACTTTCTTTTGCTGTTGGTACACTTTCTTTTGTTATTGATGCACTTTCCTTTGTTGCTGGTACAATTTCCTTTGTTTTAGGAACATCTTCTCTTGCCGATACAATCTTTGATGATTCTTGAACTGACTTCACTGTTGAAGTAGTTTTAGAATTTGTTGCAAGATTTGTATTTGTTATTTTTGATTGAGCTATATTTTTTACACCTTCAAAGATTACTAGGTTTAATCCAGGTTGAATTAGATCCGTATGTATATTGTTCCATTCTTGAAGTTGCGATACTGTTACATCATGATTTTGTGCAATATCCCATAACGTATCACCTTTATTTACTTCATAATGTTTTTCTGGTGCAATGATAAGTTGATCACCAGGATGAATTAAGTCTGAAGTAATCCCGTTTAACATTTTAGTATTTTCAACGGTAGCATTATTTGCACGTGATAGATCCCATAATGTATCCCCTTTTTTTACCTTAACAGTAGCAGCTTGCACATTAGCACTTACAGATATTGAGAGTGCAGCAGCTGCTAAAATGGTTGTAACTTTAACTTTGTTAATCATTTCTTTTACCCTCCATGTTCCTTTATTTGCTAATTTTCAATAATCGTAACATAGATTTTTCTCAAAAAAAGTAACAGGGAGATGATAAATCATTTCCTTTCATCGCATGTTTATTACAGGTATTTAACTAAAATTACTGAGCAAACAGCAAAAAAAGAGCTTTTTTCAAACTCTTTTCAAAGTAAATTGCCCATATTACTCGGTAATTAGCCCTTCCTTTTATTCGTTAAAGACTATTACAAAATCTGACGAAGGAAATTACATAAATTACAATAGATAAACAATTTCTACAATGAGTTTTTTCTCTGAATGCTCTGTTAGAGTAGATTGTTGATTTTTAAATTCAAGTCAATGGCTGTTTAATTCAATAAAATTCTTACCATTAAAGACGAAATTCCCCCAATATTCTAATATAGATTACTGTGCGATAATTCTATCTAAAAATGAACTATGCCTTTGGGAGTGAGATACATGGCAAAAAAATTATAGGGATTATTTTTACATTAATTTTAGTTTTTTCATTAATCAATGGTTTCGTTACACATAATGATGCATCATCTATGCCTATTGAGGCGTTTTTGATGGATATTTTTATTTTATTATTAATTTTATTTTTTATTATCCTATCCATATGTAAGGGATATAAAAAAGGCGTAAAATTCAAAGGAAATTACTTTTGGTTGGGTTATTTCACGGTCTTAGCTGTTTATATGATTAATGATATAATTCATTACTTACTAAACTAAAAACATTATGTAAACTCTTGTATGCCTTTATCACTATACAACGGAACTTTGGAGGGGAATTAGCTTGAATGCTACGCTAGCTATAATAATTGGATTTCTATTGGTAGCGTTTTCACTTTATACCCTGAAAAAGAAATGATATGTACTTCTAAAAATAAAAGCAAAATACAAGCACTAACGGATGTATGATTTGAAAGAAAATTGACTGCTTCGGGTCTCTTTTATTTGGCTAATGACATTTAGTTACATAATTTTCCAAATTAATAGGCATATTACTAAAACAACTCTTATTAGTTTTTATATAATAATATTACATTTCTTGTTTTACTTTTTTACCAATATCACCTATTTTTAGAGAAACTTCTCTTGTGAGTTTGTCTCTTTTTACAAGCTTGTTTGCCTTTGCCCAAT
>NZ_NTZO01000116.1 GCF_002559405.1 Bacillus sp. AFS001701
TGACCCGTACGGGACTCGAACCCGTGTTACCGCCGTGAAAGGGCGGTGTCTTAACCGCTTGACCAACGGGCCACATTAATTTAAGAAAAGATGAGCCATGAAGGATTCGAACCTTCGACCCTCTGATTAAAAGTCAGATGCTCTACCTACTGAGCTAATGGCTCACAATGATTAACTTCATAAACTATGTACTAGTTATGACGACAAGATTTATCTTACCATACTTTCTAATAATTTAGCAATAGTTTTTTTAAAAAAAAAATAATAAAAGCCCCTAAATTTTTATTTAAGGGCTTTTTATTATATTAAGCTCCGTAAACGTTACGTACGATATTCGTTTGGTTACGATCTGGACCAACTGAGAAAACAGATAACGGAATACCTACTAATTGGGACACACGTTCTACATAATGTCTTGCATTAACTGGTAGTTCATTAAGAGTTTTTACTCCTGTAATATCTTCTGTCCAACCTGGAAGTTCTTCATAAACTGGCTCACATTCTGCAAGTTGTTTTAAGCTAGCAGGGAATTCAGTAATTGTTTCTCCACGGAATTTATAAGCAACGCAAATTTTTACAGTCTCTAGACCTGTTAATACGTCAATTGAGTTAAGTGATAAATCAGTAATACCACTAACGCGACGAGCGTGGCGAACTACTACACTATCAAACCAACCTACACGTCTTGGTCTTCCAGTAGTTGTACCGTACTCACGACCTACTTCACGAATTGTATTTCCAATTTCGTCGAAAAGCTCAGTTGGGAATGCACCTTCACCAACACGAGTAGTGTAAGCTTTACATACACCAACAACGTGATTAATTTTTGTCGGACCAACACCAGATCCAATTGTTACTCCACCTGCAACTGGGTTAGAAGAAGTAACGAATGGGTATGTACCTTGGTCGATATCTAGCATTACACCTTGTGCGCCTTCAAATAATACGCGCTTTCCACCATCAATTGCATCATTTAATACAACAGAAGTATCACACACATATTTTTTAATTTGTTGTCCGAACTCATAATATTCTTCAAAAATCTCTTCGATATTTAATGAATTTGAATCATACATTTTTTCAAATAAATTATTTTTCTCTTCAAGATTACGTTTTAATTTTTCGTAAAACTCTTCTTTATCTAAAAGGTCTGCCATACGGATTCCCACACGAGCAGCTTTGTCCATATAAGCTGGTCCAATACCTTTTTTAGTAGTACCAATCTTATTATCACCTTTACGCTCTTCTTCTAACTCATCTTGTTTTAAATGATAAGGTAAGATAACATGAGCACGATTACTAATACGTAAGTTGTCAGTTGAAACACCTTTATCATGTAGGTATGCTAGCTCTTGAACTAAAGCTTTAGGATCTACAACCATACCATTTCCGATAACACAAATTTTATCTGAGAAGAAAATACCTGATGGAATTAAATGAAGTTTGTACTTTTCACCATTAAATACGATTGTATGACCTGCATTGTTACCACCTTGATATCTAGCAACTACTTCTGCCTGTTGTGATAAAAAGTCAGTAATTTTTCCTTTTCCTTCGTCTCCCCATTGAGAACCAACTACTACTACTGATGACAATGTACTGCACCTCCGATTAAATTACGCTATTTCCGAACTAAAACCAAAACTAGTATATCAAACTTACGGAATTTGTCAATAAACCTCTTTAAATAATTCCATTTTAAGTTTTATTTGTTCGTAAATACAAACTAAAGAATTTGATAAAAATAGTTTGCCCTAACAAAAAAAAATAATCACATAGATTCACTATGTGATTATTTTTTAGATGAGATCCCATATAGTAGAGATCAGACGATTGAAGATATTTGCGCCTGTCTGATTCCAAACTATTTTTAGGCACCTGGTACTTGCTCATCAAACCTTCGTTCTAAGTTTACGAACTTGTTATATTCTTTTACGAATGCTAATGAAACAGTCCCTACTGGACCATTCCTTTGTTTAGCAATAATGATTTCAATAATATTTTTATTCTCTGATTCTTTATCATAGTAATCATCTCGGTATAAGAACGCAACAATATCCGCATCTTGCTCAATACTTCCTGATTCACGGATATCAGACATCATTGGACGTTTATCCTGTCTTGACTCAACGCTTCGTGATAGCTGAGATAAGGCTATTAGAGGCACTTTTAATTCCCTTGCCAGTCCTTTAAGAGATCTTGAAATTTCAGATACTTCTTGTTGACGATTTTCTCCACTTTTGCCGTTACCTTGAATAAGCTGCAGATAATCAATTAGGATCATTCCTAAGCCATGCTCTTGCTTCAACCTTCTACACTTAGCACGTATGTCATTTACTCTAATACCAGGTGTGTCATCGATATATATGCCTGTACCAGCTAGGCTACTAGCAGCCATCGTAAGCTTATTCCAGTCCTCTTGTTCAAGATTACCTGTACGCAATGCCTGTGCGTTAATATTTCCTTCCGCACATAGCATACGCATAACAAGCTGATCTGATCCCATCTCAAGACTGAAAATTGCTACGTTTTCATCTGTTTTAGTCGCTACGTTCTGTGCGATATTCAATGCAAAAGCCGTTTTACCTACTGAAGGACGGGCGGCTACTATAATTAAGTCATTCGGCTGAAATCCCGCTGTCATACGATCTAAATCAGTAAACCCTGTCGGTACACCAGTGATTTCGCCACGTTGATTAAACAAAGTCTCAATTTTACTAAATGTAGTAAATACTACATCTTTAATACTTTGAAAACCAGAAACATTTGTGCGCTGAGCTACTTTTAAAATACTTTTTTCAGCTTCGTTTAGTACAACATCTACTGGAATATCTGGCGCATAGCTTTCCGTTACAATATTTGTAGCGGTTCTTATTAATCTTCTTAAAGTAGATTTTTCTTCAACGCTCTTTGCATAGTATTCAACATTAGATGCCGTTGGTACTGAAGCCAACAAATCATTTAAGTATGATACTCCTCCTACTTCTTCTAACACTCCTTGATTAGCTAGTTCAGAAGTTAGCGTGATAACATCTAAAGGCTCATTCCTTGAAGCAATCTTAAGCATCGCTTCAAATATTTTTTGATGGGCAGCTCGATAAAAGTCATCTGGTAAAAGCCGTTCTGAAGTTGGTATTAGCGCCTCTGAGTCTAACAGGATGGCCCCTAATACAGCCTGTTCAGCTTCTATATTCTGTGGTGGAGTACGATCATTTAGCAAATCACTCATTTCTAGTCCTCCAGATGCTTGTTTTTCTTATTGTTCTTTAACGTGTACTTTTAAAGTTGCACTTACTTCAGGATGTAATTTTACTTTAATATTTGTTACACCTAGTCCTCTAATCGCGTCATTCATTTCGAATTTACGCTTATCTAGTTTAATACCATGCACTTTATTAAGCTCATCTGCAATTTGCTTGCTTGTGATTGATCCGAATAGACGGCCTCCCTCACCTGACTTAGCTTTTAGTTCTACTGTTAAAGTTTCAATTGTTTCTTTTAGCTTTTTACAATTTTCTAATTCGATTTGTGCATCTTTTAATTCTTTATTTTTTTTCGCTTCAAGAGTTTTCATATTACCTGCGGTAGCTTCAATAGCATCTCCGTTTTTGATTAGGAAACTTGCATAGCCATCTGCGATATTTTTAGTTTCTCCTTTTTTACCTTTTCCTTTTACATCTTTTAAGAAAATTACTTTCATTTGTTTGTTCTCCCTTCAATATATTCATCGATTATTCTCAATAAATGTTGTTCAACTTCTCTGATTGAAGAAGATTCAATTTGTGCAGCAGCATTTGTTAAATGACCGCCACCGCCAAGCTCTTCCATTATTAATTGAACATTTATATTCCCTAATGAACGGCTGCTGATGCTAACAACATTATCTGACCTTTTCGCAATAACAAAAGATGCAATGACATCAGTCATCGTTAATAATGTATCTGCAGCCTTTGCGATTAAAACTTGATCATAGTTTACATTGTCTTTTCCAAAGCTAATCGCAAAGCCCTCTTTGTACATATAGGCTTCCTCTATCAATTCTGCTTTACGAATATATTCATTCATATCTTGTTTAAGTAAATTTTGAACGAGGATCGTATCTGCGCCATTCGAACGCAAGAAAGACGCTGCATCAAAAGTTCGTGCCCCTGTTCGGAAAGTAAAGCTTTTTGTATCAACAATAATACCTGCAAGTAGAGCTGTTGCCTCAAGCATGCTTAATTTTATTTTCTTAGGTTGGTACTCCAATAACTCAGTTACTAATTCTGCAGTAGAGGACGCGTACGGCTCCATATAAACAAGAATTGCATCCTTAATGAAGTCTTCTCCTCGTCGATGATGGTCTATCACAACAATTTTATCTGTTTCATTTAAAAGTGATTCTTCTTCAACCATTGTTGGTCTATGGGTATCTACTACGATTATTAATGTATCTTCAGAAATAAGTTCTTTTGCTTTTTCAGGTGAAATAAAACAAGACATAAATTGTTCATTTTTAGACATTTCCCTCATCAAACGATTAACGCTTTTATCTACTTCCTCTTTATCAATTACTACATAACCATCCACTTCGTTATGCATTACCATTTTTAAGATACCAACCGCTGAACCAAGAGCATCCATGTCGGGTAACTTATGACCCATTATCATAACATTGGCGCTACTCTTCATTAAATCTCTTAATGCATGCGAGATTACCCTCGCTCTAACCCTCGTCCTCTTTTCTACAGGGTTTGTTTTTCCACCAAAAAACTTTACTTTACCATTAATGTTTTTAACAGTTACTTGATCTCCCCCACGCCCTAGTGCTAAATCTAAACCAGATTGAGCTAGTTGGCCAAGTTCGGTTAAATTCAAACTACCTACTCCGACACCGACGCTTAGAGTAAGAGGTAAATTACGCTTTGTAGTTTCTTCCCTTACTTGGTCTAATATAGAGAATTTATTATTTTCTAATGCTGCCAGAATTCCTTCATTTAAAACTACACTATATCGATCGGATGAAACACGTTTCAAGAACATACCATGGCCATTAGCCCAACTATTTAACATTGTTGTTACTGCACCATTTACACTAGAACGCTCCTGATCATCTAAGCCTTGTGTCATTTCATCGTAATTATCTAGTAAAATAATTCCGATTACTGTTCTTTGATCTTCGTATAACTTCTCTAGTTGCGCCTGTTCTGTCACATCAAATAAGTAAATGTATCGCTCTTCCCTTTTAATAACTACCCGATATGTTCTTTTACTTATATTTAATACATCTTCTTTTTTCTCTTTTTTCGAAATTAAAGCCATTAATCCTTCAGATAGATCATATATGTGTTTACCAATTAATGAACGGTCATCTAAAATATTTAAAATATATTGATTGCCCCATTCAATATGGTACTCTCTATCATAAAGTAATACTCCAATTGGCATTTCTGTAATTGCTTCGTTACTTAAATTCTTCACTCTCGACATAACTGATTCTATATACATATCTAAAACGTAGCGGTACTTAATTTCTAACTTTACAACTAGAAAAATAACGCATAAAAAGATAACGATAAAAATTATCCCTATTTTAGGTTGAATATAGACCACAGTACCGATCAGAAACACTGAAAGAGCAGTTAAAAGATAGACGGGTATAAGAAACATCTGTTTCTTATGAAAATCTTGCATATGTTCAACCCCTAAGCCAAATAAAATCTAACCTACATATTAAAGTTTATTCACTTTTTCACAACAAATTAGTAACAAATATGTTTTTAAGTTTAAATTTTTCTTCTATTAAATATTCCAATTGAGACAATTCCAATTAGTAAAACAATATAAATTAATGGTTTAATGATAAAACTTGCGATCAATATAATAATTGGTACCGCTTTAGAAAAATGTTTTAAATAACTAAAATAAAAGATCGATGCGTAACCTTGAACGAGCAGTAAAATTTGAAGTACATATGTTAAGTTAATCACTGCTGTGCTGAGGAAACTACTTTGTTTCAAATTGAAGAATGAAAAAATCATTACAATTAAAAAGAACCACATGAATCCTACTGGCAGTCTAAACTCTCTAAATGGCTTAAATTTCGGAGTTTTATAACCTAATCTCCTTATTAATGGAAAAGTTACTAGTTGTGTTAAAAAAGCAAGTATAAAACTAACCATTAACAATAATGAAGGAATTAATGTAGGGATTAATTTAATAGCATTTGTAAGACTATCTAATGCCTTCTCATTGGCATTAGTACCAAGACTGGCACTTAGTTCCTTACTTTTTTCTATAGCTTCCGTTGCCAAGTCTATATTCTCTTTAATGAAATCAATATGAAAAACAGCTTTGAATAGTATGTACGATAGTACTGTATGTATTAAATATAAGAAAGTACTAGTAAGTAATATTTCGCCTTTACTTCGCTCATTTTTCAATAGATAACCAAATGCTATACCAACTGTTGAGTACATTAAAGTAACTGGAAGTAAATTAAATGAGGTAATCACAATTGTTAATCCCAGCGCCACACAGCAAAGTAAAAGTGATTCTTTAATTGAGTATTTAATACTTAGAATAATAAACGGCAGCGGCATAAGGAATGCCATAAATATTGAGAGAAACGGTACAAATCTAAATATTAACAGTAGTACTGAGTAAATAGCTAATAGTACTGCACCCTCGGTAATAAATCGAGTCGATTTCAAAATAAAGCTCCTTTCAACTACCCCTACTTATTTCGCGATAAGCATACTATTTCTTATTTTACCATAAAACTTATTTTTTCATAAATACAAAAAAAGTACAGCACGAGAATGCTGTACTTTTTATTACTTAGCTTATTCAGCTACGTATGGTAATAAAGCCATTTGACGAGCGCGTTTGATTGCGATCGTTAATTTACGTTGGTATTTCGCAGAAGTACCAGTTACACGACGAGGTAAAATTTTACCACGTTCAGAAACGAAACGTTTTAATAACTCAGTATCTTTGAAGTCGATTGTAGTGATGCCATTTGAAGTAAAGTAACAAACTTTACGACGTTTAGCGCGTCCACCTTTGCGTCCACCCATTGCCATTGTTATTTCCCTCCTCTACTTAAAAATTAGTTTTTTAGTAATGCTAACCGTTCAACATTACACTGTTTTTATTATTAGAAAGGAAGATCGTCATCAGTAATATCAATCGTTTTGCTTGTCCCACCAAATGGATCCTCATTAAAGCTAGGCTTCCCGGATGGTGCTTCGAAAGGATTTCCAGCGTTAAAACCTTGATTTTGTTGATTCATACCGAATGAACCACCTTGGTTACCTGATGCATTTCTTGGTTCTAAGAATTGAACAGAGTCAGCTACAACTTCAGTTACATATACTCTCTTACCATCTTGACCATCAAAACTTCTAGTTTGAATACGCCCCTCAACGCCAGCTAAGCTTCCTTTTTTCAAGAAGTTTGCTACGTTTTCAGCAGGCTTTCTCCAGATAACGCAGTTAATAAAATCTGCTTCTCTTTCGCCTTGCTGATTTGAGTAGGTACGATTCACCGCTAGAGTAAATGTTGCAACGGCAACCCCACTTGGCGTATAACGTAAGTCCGGATCCTTTGTTAAGCGACCTACAAGTACAACACGATTAATCATCTGATTCCTACCTCCCTAAAGCATTTAAAAAATATTATTTTTCTTCTTCACGAATAACGATGTGGCGGATGATATCTTCGCTGATTTTCGCTAAACGATCGAATTCTTGTACAGCTTCTGGCTTAGCAGAAACGTTTACAAGCATGTAGTGTCCATCACGGAAATCGTTAATTTCATAAGCTAAACGACGTTTACCCCACTCTTTAACGTTTGTGATTTCAGCACCTTGTTCAGTTAAAACGCCGTTGAAACGCTCAACTAATGCTTTTTGTGCTTCGTCTTCCATGTTTGGACGAACGATGTACATGATTTCGTATTTATTCATCACAATGTCACCTCCTTTTGGTCTAACGGCCCAATTAAGGGCAAGGAGCAATTTAAATTTAATTAATCACTCACGAGTTAAAATTATAGCATAGTTTTTTTAAGATAGCAAATCAAAATTCAGTTGCTATTTCATTAAACATTAAATCGGAAATGCATTACATCTCCATCTTGTACGATATACTCTTTACCTTCAAGACGTACTTTACCTGCTTCTTTTGATGCTGTCATGTTACCATAAGTCGCTAAATCTTCAAAAGAAACTGTTTCTGCGCGGATAAAGCCACGTTCGAAGTCGCTATGAATTACGCCAGCACATTGTGGAGCTTTCATACCTTTTTTAAATGTCCAAGCTCTTACTTCTTGTACACCTGCAGTGAAATAAGTTGCCAATCCTAATAAAGAATAAGCTGCACGAATTAATTGATCTAAACCTGATTCTTCAATTCCAAGTTCTTGAAGGAATGTACGTTTCTCTTCATCATCTAGCTCAGCAATTTCTTCTTCAATTTTTGCACTAATTACAATTACTTGAGAACCTTCTTTAGCTGCAAATTCTCTTACTTTTTCAACGTATTCGTTTGATGAAGCATCTGCGATTTCATCCTCGCCAACATTAGTGATGTAAAGCATTGGCTTAGTCGTTAATAAGTGTAAACCTTTTACTACTTTCATTTGTTCTTCTGTAAACTCTACTGAACGAGCTGGCTTGTCATTTTCAAATGCGTCTCTTAATTTTACTAAAATTTCATGTTCATAAGATGCATCTTTATCTTTTTGTTTCGCTAATTTAGCTACACGATCAATACGTTTTTCAACTGATTCTAAGTCTGCAAGAATTAGTTCTAAGTTAATTGTTTCAATATCTGCAATTGGATCTACCTTTCCAGATACGTGAGTAATATTATCATCTACAAAGCAACGTACTACTTGGCAAATTGCGTCCACTTCACGAATATGAGATAAAAACTTATTACCTAACCCTTCACCTTTACTTGCACCTTTAACGATCCCTGCGATATCGGTAAATTCAAAAGTTGTTGGAACAGTTTTTTTAGGTTGAACTAATTCAGTTAATTTTACTAAACGGTAATCTGGTACTTCTACCACACCTACGTTTGGATCAATTGTACAAAACGGATAGTTTGCTGATTCAGCTCCCGCTTGTGTAATTGCATTAAATAATGTCGACTTTCCTACGTTTGGTAATCCTACGATTCCTGCTGTTAATGGCATATTTTCCACTCCTATACGAACTTAGTTAATCTTTCACAATTATATTGATTTCAAAAAAAAATAACAAGAAAATCTGAATATTAATTCTAAACATACAAAAGGTATCTAATATGAGCGATCCTTCAAATTGCTCTACTAGATACCCATTGATTTAAAAATCGTCCTACTCTTCAGATCGAACTAAAACCTTTTTTAATTTTCGTGTGAACTCTCTGCGAGGTATTAAAACGCTATGCTCACATCCCTCACATTTTAATCGAATGTCCATACCCATTCGAATAATTTTCCATCTGTTCACTCCACAAGGATGAGGTTTTTTCATTTCTACTATATCATTTAGGTTAAATTCTTTCTCTTCCATGTAAAAACTTCACTTCCTTAAAATAGTAGCATACAAACTAAACATTCGCATTTTCATTTTTAGTTTCTGGTTGTTTATATAATACCATCTTTGGATATGGGATTTCTATGTTATTTCTTTCAAGTACTTCCTTAATTTCTTTTCGAATTGCTCTAGAAATTTTAAACTGTGTCATTGGTCTAACTTCTGAAGCGATACGCAATGTTACTTCAGATGGACCTAAGTTTTGTATCCCAAGAAACTCTGGAGGTTTTACCATTTCTTCATATCTAGCTGGCATAGTTTCCAAATGCTCTTCAATTACATTTTGCGCATGTTCAATATCACCCTCATATGAAATACTAACATCGACCATTGCCACAGCATTATGTAATGAAAAATTGGTCACTTCAGTAATCATTCCATTTTGGATGATATGAAGCTCACCAGTTCCGCTTCTAATTTTAGTTGTTTTTAAACCAATTGATAATACTGTTCCTTCGAAAGTTTGAACTCTAATATAGTCACCAACTGAAAACTGATCTTCAAACAAAATAAAAAATCCAGAAATGATATCTTTTACTAAACTTTGTGCACCAAAACCAATTGCTACGCCACCTATTCCTGCTCCAACTAAAAGTCCTTTTATTTCCACACCAAATATCGGGAGAATCGTCAAAGCAGCAATAAAGAATATTACATATGCAAGTACATTTTCCATCAATTTAATAAGTGTTACTGATCTTCTTTCTGATACTTGTAACGGTCCTCTAGCATTAACCTTTAAGAGATTACGGATTAACTTTCTTCCGAGTTTTACAGCTAATACTGAAACGATAATAATTAGCACTATTTTTATTGATGAATTTAAAATTGTGTCCCATTGTTCTGGAGTTAGCATGCTTTTCTTTATTACTTTTTCAGCATGTTCTATTTTATCTGCTGCATTATTCATACTGTCTTTTCCCCCTATCTATTTTCAAGTGACTTCAATCGTAATACTAAACGAATTATCATTTTAAAACTACAAATATGAACAAATGTAATAATAGTTTAATTTAATAACGAAGATCGCTTGACGAAAGTATAAATTGTTTAAATTTTGCATAAACTAATACTACTCTCTTAAATGAAAAGTAGGCGATATTATGCAATTTTCAGCAAATCCTTTGCGTAACCTATTCAAGGATGATTATTCTGTATTTCTAGATGACGAAAACGCTATTAACAGATTTGCAGATCGTTTATGTAAGTCGCTTCCAAGTGTACACACTAAAGAAATTGTTTTTGTATGTATTGGAACTGACCGTTCTACGGGAGACTCTTTAGGTCCTTTAGTTGGAACCATGTTAGGAGAATTAAACTTAAGTAGGTTTCATTATTATGGTACTCTTGATGAGCCAATTCATGCGTTAAATCTTTCAGAACAACTTGAAAGAATTAAAGGCAAGTATAACAATCCATTTATCATTGCTGTAGATGCATGTTTAGGCAGAGTAAAAAGTATTGGTAGCGTACGTTTATCCAATGGTCCATTAAAACCTGGAGCAGCAATGAAAAAAGAATTACCTTTAGTTGGTGAAATTAATTTAACCGGAGTTGTAAATGTTAGTGGATTTATGGAATTCTACGTTCTACAAAATACTAGATTAAGCCTTGTAATGAAAATGGCTAAGTTTATTGCGAATTCAATTAAAGAAACTGAAAGAAAATTTACGTGCCAATTAGATTTTTAACATAATAGTTTCCTAACTTTCAATTATAAAAAAGTCAGATAAAAACAAAAAGGGAGTATTAACTGTATTGGAAGCCAACACATTTAATATTCCCTATGAGTAACTCATTTTATAATTGAAAGAATTCTCTCCAAATCCTCTTTGTTAAAGAATTGGATTTCTATTTTCCCTTTATCTTTAGCCGATTTAATTTTAACTGACGTTCCGAATTTTTCTTGTAAAAGATCCTCATACTCACTAAAAAATATGTTTTTAGTCGGGTTTTTCTTTGATGTTTCACGTGAAACATTTTCATTTAGATCATTGACTAACGTTTCAACCTCACGAACACTTAGGTTTTTTTCAATTACTTTTAGTGCGGTGCCTTCAATTAACCCTTTTCGTTTTAGTCCTAAAAGTGCTCTTCCGTGTCCCATTGAGAGAGTACCTTCTTCAACCATCTTTTGAACAGAGTTCGGTAAAGTTAAAATTCTTAAATAGTTAGCAATATGTGGACGACTTTTTCCAAGTTTCTTTGCCAGTTGTTCTTGTGTTAAGTGTAGCTGTTCAATTAAAGTTTGATATGCTTCAGCTTCTTCAAGAGGATTTAAATCATCTCGCTGTAAATTTTCTAATAAAGCTAACTCCATCATTTGCTCTTCTGTAAGATCTCTTACAATAACTGGAACTGTATTTAAACCCGCATTTTTTGCAGCGCGATATCGTCTTTCTCCAGCAACGATTTGGAAACCTTTTATGCTTTTTCTAGCAATGATTGGTTGAAGAATTCCATGTTCAATCACTGACTGAGTTAATTCTAACATTGCAGTCTCATCAAATACTTTGCGAGGTTGGTATGGGTTAGGTCTAAGTTCTTTAAGATCAATTTCCTGAACTAACTCTTCTTGCTGATTTATATCTTGAAAAAATGCTCCAATACCTTTACCTAAACCTTTAGCCATTATCAATCACTTCCTTTGCTAGATCGAGATATACTTCTGCACCTCTTGACTTTGGATCATATGTAATGATCGGTTTACCATGACTTGGTGCTTCACTTAAGCGTACATTTCTTGGAATAATTGATTTATAGACGCGATCTTGAAAATATTTTTTTACTTCTTCTATAACTTGGAGCCCTAAATTTGTACGAGCATCTAGCATTGTTAACAATACGCCTTCAATTGCTAAATTTTTATTTAAATGTTTTTGTACTAAACGTACAGTACTTAATAGCTGACTTAAACCTTCAAGTGCGTAATACTCACATTGAACTGGAATAATAATTGAATCAGATGCAGTTAGTGAGTTTAAAGTTAATAACCCTAGTGATGGAGGACAATCTATTAAAATATAATCATAGTTACCTTTGACTGTATCTAAAGCACGCTTTAATCGTACTTCTCTAGAAATAGTAGGTACTAATTCAATTTCTGCTCCAGCAAGTTGAATTGTTGCTGGAATAATATCAAAATTTGGAATAGCAGTGTTTAAAATGACATTTTTCGCCTCAACATCATCAACTAATACATTGTAAACACACTGATTTACATCAGCCTTTTCAATTCCAATACCACTAGTTGCATTACCTTGAGGATCTATATCGACTAGTAATACTTTTTTTCCTAAGTGAGCTAAACAAGCACTTAAATTTACAGATGTTGTAGTCTTACCAACACCACCTTTTTGGTTAGCTATAGAGATTACTTTAACCACTATGTAATCTACTCCTTCCACAACAAACAATTCTTAATTTCTATTTTACCATGAATAGATTCATCGTTGTGTCTAGATTTAAAAATGAATAAAAAAATTCACCACTGAAAAGAGGTGAATTTAAAGTTTATTTTTTTGGTATTTTAATTGTTATTTGGTAATAGTCATCATGTTCTTCTTCTTGACTATCGATATTCATGCCTGTTTTAGTAACCATTTGTAAAGATTCACGGATCGTATTCATCGCAATTCTAATGTCTTTACTAATAGCCTTAAATTTACGTTTAGCCTTCGGTTTTTTCTCAGTAAGTAATGAAACTACTCGTTCTTCTGTTTGTTTAACATTTAATTGTTTTTCAATTATTTCATGAAGAAGAGTAATTTGTAGTTGAGGCAGCTTTAATGGAATAAGTGCTCGTGCATGACGTTCCGTAATCGACTTATCCAATAATGCTTGTTGTATTTCCCCAGGAAGTTTTAACAATCTCAGTTTATTTGCAACAGTCGATTGACCTTTACCTAGCCGCTGAGCTAGAGCCTCTTGAGTTAAATTATGTAAATCAATTAGTTTTTGGTAAGCTACGGCTTCTTCAAAAGGAGATAGTTCTTCACGTTGTAAATTTTCAATCAGAGCGACGGAGGCAGTCTCTGTATCGTTAAACGTTTTCACAATTGCAGGAATTGTATCCCAACCCAATGATGAAACAGCCCTGAATCTTCTTTCCCCGGCAATTATTTCATAAAAGTTTGGTCTAATTTCCCTAACAACAATTGGTTGAATAATACCATGAGTTCGAATCGTAAGCGCTAGTTCTTTAATTTTTTCATCATCAAAGAATGTTCTAGGCTGATACTGATTCGGTACAGTGTCCGATACTGGAATTTGGCGAATAACTTCATTACTCGAAACTGATTCTCCAATAATTTCTTTTTCTGATAAGCCAAATAACCTAGATAATGTGCTTTTCAATGTGATTCCCACCCTTTTAGAATTTCGTTCACAATAGAATAAACATAACAAATGTTTCACGTGAAACATTTGTTAGTTTATCATATTAAACCTCTAATGGTTCTTTACCAGGGGTACCCGGTTTGCGAGGGTACTTAGTTGGCGTTTTACGTTTCTTTTCTACTATAACAATATTTCGATCACTGTCTTCGCTTGGAAGAGTGAAGTGGTTAATTGATTTAACTTCTCCACCAAGTGTTTTTATAGCATAATTTGCTTTATCCAACTCTTCTTGACCAGCAGCGCCTTTAAGTGCAACAAAATGGCCATTTTGTCTAACAAGTGGTAAGCATAATTCAGTTAAAACAGACATTCTAGCAACTGCTCTAGCAGTTACAACATCGAAAGATTCTCTCATACCAGTTCTTTTAGCAAAAGTTTCTGCGCGATCATGAATAAATGATACATTCTCTAATTGTAATTCCTTCGCTAAATGGTTTAGAAATGTAATCCTTTTTTGAAGGGAGTCTACGATCGTTAATTTGATAGATGGGAAACATATTTTAATTGGGATGGAGGGGAAGCCCGCTCCTGCACCAATATCACATAAAGTAATTTCATCAGCGAAGTCGAAATAAAAGGCAGCGCTAATTGAATCATAAAAATGCTTTAAATATACTTCTTCTTCTTCTGTAATTGCAGTTAAGTTCATTTTATTGTTCCACTCAACTAATGTGTGGAAATATATATCAAATTGTTTTAATTGAAAATCAGACAAATGGATTCCTTTATCTTTAAGAGCAGCGATAAATTGTTCTTTATTCACTAGTAATACCCCTATCTATTATTAGTTCGATATTCTTGCAATTTTTCCTTGTTCTAAATAAACAAGTAGAATTGAAATATCTGCTGGATTAACACCAGATATACGAGAAGCTTGACCTACTGATAGAGGACGCACTTGCTCAAGCTTTTGTCTTGCCTCAGTAGCAAGGCCGTGAATAGCTTGATAATCGATATTTTCAGGGATTTTCTTTAAATCCATTCTTTTCATACGTTCTACTTGATTTAATGATTTTTCAATATAACCTTCGTACTTAATTTGTATTTCAACTTGCTCTTTAACATCTGAATGTAAGTCTTTTTCAGATGGAGAAAGAAGATGGATATGTTCATAAAGCATTTCAGGACGACGTAAAAGATCTGCTGCACGAATGCCATCTTTCAGTTCGCTACCACCATTTTTTGCAATTAATTCCTGTACTTCTTTTGTCGGTCTTAATTGCGTTGCTTTTAAACGCTCTATTTCTTCTTCAATTAACATTTTCTTTTGTTCAAACTCTGCATATCTTTCATCATTTATTAAACCAAGTCTTTGACCGATTTTAGTTAAACGTAAATCGGCATTATCGTGACGTAATAATAATCGATATTCTGCTCTAGAAGTAAGAAGACGGTATGGTTCATTTGTCCCTTTCGTTACTAGGTCATCTATTAAAACACCAATGTAAGCTTCTGAGCGATCTAAAATTAACTCTTCTTTATCTAGTGAACGACATGCAGCGTTAATTCCTGCGATTAAACCTTGACCCGCTGCTTCTTCATAACCCGAAGTTCCGTTAATTTGACCAGCAGTATACAAATTCTTAATTTGCTTAAGTTCCAATGTTGGCCATAATTGAGTAGGTACAATCGCGTCATATTCAATTGCATATCCAGTTCTCATCATTTGAACATTTTCAAGACCTGCAATCGAACGAAGCATCTTTTCCTGTACATCCTCAGGTAAACTAGTTGATAATCCTTGTACATAAACTTCTTGAGTATTTCTTCCTTCTGGCTCTAAGAAAATTTGATGTCTCGGTTTATCATTAAATCGGACAACTTTATCCTCAATAGAAGGACAATAGCGAGGCCCAGTACCTTTAATCATACCAGAGTACATCGGCGAACGGTGTAAGTTATCGTCGATGATTTGATGTGTAGTTTCACTTGTATAAGTTAGCCAACAAGGAATTTGTTCTGTTTCAACCGGTTCTGTTTCGAATGAAAATGCACGAGGTACATCATCGCCAGGTTGTATTTCGGTTTTTGAATAATCAATACTATGACTATTTACGCGAGGAGGCGTACCTGTTTTAAAACGAACAAGTTCTATTCCTAATTCCTCTAAGTGTTCAGAAAGCTTAATTGCTGGTTGTTGGTTATTAGGACCACTTGAGTATTTTAATTCTCCTACAATAATTTCTCCGCGTAAGAAAGTACCAGTTGTAATGACAACTGTTTTTGAACGATAAATTGCACCAGTTTGTGTAATTACACCTGTGCATTGTCCATCTTCTACAATTAATTTTTCTACTAACCCTTGCTTTAGTGTTAGATTCTCTGTATTTTCAATAGTTTTCTTTAATTCATGTTGATAAGCAAATTTATCCGCTTGAGCACGCAATGCGCGTACTGCCGGACCTTTACCTGTATTTAACATTCTCATTTGAATATGTGTTTTATCGATATTTCGACCCATTTCACCGCCAAGTGCATCAATTTCACGTACAACAATCCCCTTGGCAGGACCACCTACTGATGGGTTACAGGGCATAAATGCTACCATATCGAGATTTATTGTCAGCATTAATGTTTTTGCACCCATTCGAGCAGATGACAAACCGGCTTCACAACCAGCATGACCAGCTCCAATAACGATTACATCATAATTGCCTGCTTCAAAACTCATCTTTTCTCCTCCTAACCATGTTATTTTCCTAAACAGAATTGAGAAAATAGCTGATTGATTAAACTTTCCTGAACTGTATCGCCAACGATTTCACCTAACAATTCCCATGCTCTAGTTAAGTCAATCTGTACTAAGTCAATCGGCATACCATTTTTCATTGCCTCAATTGCATCATTAATTGTCTGTTCTGATTGTTTTAATAGCGCAATATGTCTAGCATTAGATAAATAAGTTAAATCTTGTGCCTCAATTTGTCCTTCAAAATATAAGTTGGCAATTGCTTTTTCTAAATCATCAATTCCTTTTTCTTCTTTTAAGGAAGTCGTAACAATTGTAGCATTACCAACTAACGCTTTTACTTCATTCAGATCAAGCTTTTGTGACAAATCTGTTTTGTTAATGATCACAATTACATCTTTACCGCTCATTTCAGCAAATAATTTACGGTCCTCTTCACTTAATTGCTCATTATTATTTAAAACAAATAAAACTAAATCAGCCAAATTCAATACTTTTTTAGATCTTTCAACACCGATTGCTTCTACAACATCCTTAGTTTCACGAATACCGGCTGTATCTATTAGGCGTAATGGTACACCTTTTACATTTACGTATTCTTCAATAACATCACGCGTTGTACCTGGAATATCAGTAACAATTGCTTTGCTTTCCTGAACAAGTGTGTTTAAAAGTGACGATTTCCCAACATTCGGTCTACCTATAATGACAGTAGATAGTCCTTCACGTAAAATCTTACCTTGTTTTGATGTTTCTAGCAGTTTTTGTATTTCAACTCGAACTGTTTTTGCTTTTTCAATTAAAACAGTATTAGTCATTTCTTCAACATCATCATATTCAGGGTAATCAATATTTACTTCAATATGAGCTAAAATCTCAAGTATTGTTTGCCTTAAGCTATTAACTAACTTCGATAATCGACCTTCTACTTGATTCATTGCAATCGCCATTGCCCTGTCAGTCTTTGAACGAATTAAGTCCATTACTGCTTCTGCCTGAGATAGGTCTATTCGTCCATTAAGAAATGCTCTTTTTGTAAATTCACCAGGCTCCGCTAATCTAGCCCCTTGTGATAGCACTAATTCAAGCACTTTGTTAACGGAAAAAATTCCACCATGACAATTTATTTCGACAACATCTTCACGTGTAAACGTTTTTGGTGCTCTTAAGATCGAGACCATAACTTCCTCAACAGTATTACCGGAACTTGGATCGACTAAATGTCCGTAATGAATTGTGTGTGAATCTACGATATTTAAATCTTTTTCTTTAAATAATTTATTCGCTATTTGAACAGCTTCATCGCCACTTAATCGAACGATGGCAATCGCACCTTCGCCTTTTGGGGTCGATATGGCTGTAATTGTATCGAATTCCATCAAAAAATCACCTCGGAGCATGTTAAATAAATGTTAACATGTTACTTCTAAATCTATAGCATAGCATAAAGAATTTTATAATTGAATGTTTTTATATTATAACCGTACGAAAGTACAAGTAAACTTAAATGACTTGAATGAAGAACATTAAAAAACCAATTAAGGCTTAGCCCTTAATTGGTTTCTTTAAATCTATAACTAATTGACGATGCGGATCTTGGCCTACAGACTTTGTAGAAATATTCGGCATATCCGTCAGTATATGATGGATTATTTTTCTTTCAAAAGAAGGCATTGGCTCTAAAGAGATCGCTTTTCTTGTTTTTAAAACTGTTTGAGCAGTCTTTTTTGCAAGAATTTCTAGCGATTCCTTACGTTTTAATCGGTAATTCTCTGCGTCAACGACAACATGAATTAATTGTTTTGAATGACGGTTTACAAATGTTTGAACTAAGAATTGAAGAGCGTTTAAAGTGTTACCTCTTTTTCCAATAATAAGGGCAACTTTTTCTCCCTTTACAGTAAATAAAAAGGTTTGTTCCTTAGTACCTTGCAATTCGAAATTTACATCTGCAGTTTCATCAAGACTTTTAACAATATTTAAAAGGTAGTCGTAAGCTTTTTCGATTAAAGTCTTCTTTTTAACAACTAATACTTTAGCAGGTTTAGCACCAAATCCTAAAAATCCTTTTTTGCCGTCTTCGATTACTGTAATTTCTACGTCTTCTTCTGTTGAACTAAGTTGCTGAAGTGCTATTTGAACTGCTTGTTCGATTGTTTGACCAGTAGCAGTTACTTCTCTCACTTACTAGCCCCTCCTACATTGTTATTTTTAACGGTAGTATTACCTCTATTAACAAATAATGTTTGAAGAATCATAAATGTATTACCAACTACCCAATATAAAGCTAAAGCAGATGGAAGTCTAACAGCAAATATTAAAATCATGATTGGCATAACATAAAGCATGATTTTCATTTGTTGAGCAGCAGGTCCTGTCATTGAACCAGTACTCATTGATACCTTTTGTTGAATGAAAGTTGTAATACCAGCGATGATTGGTAAAGCATAAATTGGATCCGGATGCCCTAATTGGAACCATAAGAAGTCATGCGCTTTAATTTCCATTGTTCTCATAATTGCATGGTAGAAAGCAATTAAGATTGGCATTTGAATAAAAATTGGTAAACAACCAGATAGTGGATTTACACCATGTTGTTGGTACAACTTCATTGTTTCTTCATTTAATTTTTGGACAGTTTTTTGGTCCTTTGAAGAATATTTTTCTTTAAGTTTGGCCATTTCAGGCTGGATTGACTGCATCGCTTTCGTGCTTTTAATTTGTTTAATCATTAACGGTAGTAATGCTAAACGGATTAAAAGTGTTACGACGATAATCGACATTCCATAACTTCCACCAAAAATTTTAGATACAGCTGTGATTAACCATGATAGTGGATAAACGAAATACTCATTCCAAATCCCCGTACTTTCAGATGTAATCGGTTGGTTTGTTTGCGAACATCCAGCTAACACGACTACTAATAAAAGAACTGTAACTAGCCATTGGTACTTCTTAGTCTTCAAACTAGCTCCTCCTTTAAGAAGTTACATTTAAATATGTAATTACTTAATTTGATTTTTATCTAATTTATGTTTTGAATCACGTATTTTAAGCGCTTCCGCCCTTTTCAACACATGAATTAAACTTTTTTTAAATTCATTAAAAGGTAGTTCAGTACAGGGCTTTCTTGCGATTACAACATAATCCATATTCACACGAAGATCATCACTTAATTCAGTAAGAGCTTGCCTTATATACCGCTTAATATGATTTCTCTCTACAGCATTACCTAACTTCTTACTAACAGATAATCCTATACGAAATTGCTTTTGATCTTCCTTTTTTAATGTATAGATTACAAATTGTCGATTTGCAGTTGACGATCCCTCTTGAAAAACGCGACTAAAATCTGCATTCTTTTTTATTCTGTTTTTCTTGTTCATGTTCTACTGACACCCCAAATGATTCCTTCAATTATCATAACAATTTTTTTATAAAAAATGAGGCCTTTTTTACTTACAAATTGTGACATAAAAGCAAAAAAGGCCTTCTTATTAGTGAAAAAGACCACTGTTGACAGTGGCCTACGCAGATAATACTTTTCTTCCTTTACGACGACGAGCAGCTAGAACTTTACGTCCATTTGCAGTGCTCATACGGCTACGGAAACCATGTACTTTGCTGCGTTTACGTTTGTTTGGTTGAAATGTTCTTTTCATTATATGACACCTCCCTGAGGAATTACTGTTATAGACAGTCCTATAAATTATAAAGAATAACTACTATTAATGTCAATCTAAGATGTTAAATCATGATGAATAATTATTTCCAATTTATGAAGAATGGTTAATCCAGTGAGTTTTAATAGGAAAAAAATAAAATAAAGTGCCTTATTTACTATAAGAAATGCGATTTACTCCTATCATTTCCCTCCAATAAATTTATAAACGATTAATCTAAGCAAAAAATATGGTGTCGAAAGATTTTTTGAAACGTGCTTTTAAGTGAATAAGAAAATCTACAAAAAACTACTACTTTCCCTTTTCTTAAAATTGTTAAGTGCTCTGTGGATAATATTTTTCAACATATTTTTTACCCACAACAGTTACTGACAACTTTTACACAAGTTCTTTTTCTGTGGACAATTTTTTTAAACAAGTGGATTAGCATGTGGATAACATTAACTACTCATTGAAATCGCTAAAGATTTTTGATATCATTAATTTGTTTTCCACTTTGGACAAGTTGTTTATTATTTTTATTTGTCCACAGATGTTAATAACTTGTGGACAGGTTTTACACTTGTACCATTTTAAAGTTATCCACATGGGTGAATACTGTCAAATAAAGTGGATTTTTGCAGTTTTATAAAATAACGCATATTCAAAGACGTGAATAAAAATAAATACTTAATTTATGTGCTTGTACAAAAGTTGAACAAGCTTTGTAAGGAGGGATTATTGTTTGGAGAATATAGGGGATCTGTGGTCCAGGGTTCTAGCAGAAATAGAAAAAAAAATAAGTAAACCAAGCTTTGAAACATGGCTAAAATCAACAAAGGCATTTTCTTTAAAGAATGATACTTTAACAATTATTGCCCCAAATGAATTCGCCCGTGATTGGCTTGAGTCAAAGTATTCATCATTGATAATGGATACAGTTTTAGAAATAACTGGAGCGGAATTAGAAATTAAATTTATCCTTCCTCAAAATCATGTAGAAGAAATAGAGATGAATATACCGGCAGTTAAAGCCAAAGTAAAATTTGAGGAACCAGTAGAGTTCAATCAAAGTATGTTAAACCCTAAATATACTTTTGATACTTTCGTAATTGGTTCAGGTAACCGTTTTGCCCATGCAGCATCATTAGCGGTTGCTGAGGCACCTGCAAAAGCCTATAACCCATTATTTATATATGGGGGAGTTGGGTTAGGGAAAACCCACTTAATGCACGCAATTGGACACTATGTACTTGAGCATAATCCAAATGCCAAAGTCGTTTATTTATCATCAGAAAAATTTACAAATGAGTTCATTAATTCAATTCGCGATAATAAAGCAATTGAATTTAGAAATAAGTATCGTAATGTAGACGTGCTACTTATAGATGATATTCAGTTCTTAGCTGGAAAAGAACAAACACAGGAAGAATTTTTCCATACGTTTAATACACTTCATGAAGAAAGTAAACAAATCATTATCTCAAGTGACCGACCACCTAAAGAAATTCCTACATTAGAAGATCGACTTCGTTCACGATTTGAATGGGGCCTTATTACAGATATTACACCACCGGATTTAGAAACTAGGATAGCGATCTTACGTAAAAAGGCTAAGGCTGAGGGGTTAGATATTCCAAATGAGGTAATGTTATATATAGCAAATCAAATCGATACAAACATCCGTGAATTAGAAGGAGCACTTATTCGCGTAGTCGCTTATTCGTCTTTAATTAATAAGGATATAAATGCTAGTGTGGCCGCTGAAGCCTTAAAAAATTTAATTACAGCGACGAAACCTAAAACAGTATCAATACACGATATTCAACGAACAGTTGGAGAATTTTTTAGTATTAAATTAGAGGATTTTAAAGCAAAGAAACGTACAAAATCCGTAGCCTTCCCAAGACAGATTGCAATGTATCTTTCAAGAGAGCTTACAGACCATTCTTTACCTAAAATAGGAGAAGAGTTTGGAGGCCGCGATCATACAACTGTTATTCATGCGCATGAAAAAATTTCAAAATTAATTGAAACTGACTCACAGCTGCAATCTCAAATTAAAGAAATCAATGAAAAATTAAATCAGTAGAGTTATTTACCTGTGCATAACTTTCTATCTTTTTTACACAGTCTATCCACATGTTGATAGACTTATTTTTCTTTAATAAAATAGAGTTATCCACAAATTCACAGGCCCTACTACTATTACTATATTATTTTATAAATTATATAAGGAGTACAAACAATGAAATTTACTGTACAAAAAGATCATCTTGTTAAAGCTGTACAAGATGTTATGAGAGCTGTTTCATCAAGAACAACTATTCCAATCTTAACTGGTATTAAACTAGTCGTTACAAATGAAGGACTAACTTTCACAGGTAGTGATTCAGATATATCTATAGAATCTTATTTACCAACAGTATTAGATGATCAACAACTAGTTGATATAAAACGAACTGGAAGCATTGTATTAAATGCTCGATATTTTAGTGACATTGTAAAAAAATTACCTTCAGATTTTGTCGAACTAGAGTCAGATAATAATTATGTAACAACAATAAAAGCTGGAAAAACTGAATTTAGCTTAAATGGCTTTGACGCTGAGGAATATCCACTACTTCCTCAAATTGAAGAACATGAAACAATTTCTATTTCTGCAGATTTATTAAAATTTATGATTCGTCAAACAGTATTTGCAGTATCAACTTCAGAAACTAGACCAATTTTAACCGGTGTAAACTGGAAGATCGAAAATGGTGATCTAACATGTATAGCGACAGATAGCCATCGATTAGCTTTAAGACAAGCTAAAATTGACGGAAGTTCTACAACAAGTGAATTTAAAGCTAGCGTAGTAATTCCTGGAAAGAGTCTAAATGAATTAAGTAAAATTCTAGATGACAATGATGAAAAAGTAGAAATCGTCTTAACAGAACATCAAGCTTTATTTAAGACAAAGCATCTATTGTTCTTTACTCGATTATTAGAAGGTAATTATCCTGATACATCAAAGTTAATTCCAAGTGAAAGTAAAACGGAACTAACTGTAATGACGAAAGAATTCCTACAAGCAATTGATCGTGCTTCTTTATTAGCAAGAGAAGGTAGAAATAATGTTGTTCACTTAGAAACAGTTGGTAGCTCATTGGTCAATGTTTCTTCTTATTCTCCTGAAATCGGTAAAGTAGTAGACGAAATTGTTTGCGAGGATATTAAAGGTGAAGAGTTAAAAATCTCTTTTAGTGCGAAGTATGTTATGGATGCATTAAAAGCAATTGAAAGCCCAGAAATTTATATTCAATTTACAGGGGCTATGAGACCATTTTTAATCCGTACTGTAAATGATTCAAGAACATTGCAATTAATTTTACCAGTTCGCACATACTAATTAGTAAATTCTATCGAAAGGGGCTGACCTAATAGAATGCACTAGCATCTCCAACGAGCAGAATTTAATTTGTTTGGGGAGTGCATAGTACATTTAGGTCAGTCTTTTTGTACTTAATAGACAAAATAAGGGTTAAGTGTTTTTTTTCTTACAGAAGTTTAGTACAATTAAGGAATGGATAAATGAGGGTGATAAAAAATGAAAACAGAAAAAGTTAAAATAAATACAGAGTATATTACATTAGGGCAATTTTTAAAGCTTGCGGGTGTAATTGATACAGGTGGAATGGCTAAATGGTTTCTATCGGAGCATGAAATCTTTGTGAACAATGAACCTGAGAATAGAAGAGGAAAAAAATTAGTTTTAAATGATACAATTTCTATAACTGGAAAAGGTTCTTATATTATAACTTCATAAGTTTTGGGGGAATCCCATTGTATATTAAAGATTTACAACTAAAACAATACCGTAATTATGAAAAACTTGAATTAAATTTTCAAAATAATGTAAATGTCATTATTGGTGAGAATGCCCAAGGTAAAACAAATTTAATGGAATCAATTTATGTGCTAGCTTTAACAAAGTCCCATCGAACAAGTAATGACAAAGAAATGGTACGTTGGGATGAAGAATATGGTACAATAAAGGGTACGTTACAGAAAAAAAATCAGCAAGTAACACTACAGCTAATCCTCTCAAAGAAAGGTAAGAAAGCAAAGCTGAACCATCTTGAACAGATGAAGTTAAGTCAATATATAGGCGTGATGAATGTCGTTATGTTTGCACCGGAAGATTTACATTTAGTAAAAGGTAGTCCGCAAGTGCGTCGTAAATTCCTAGATATGGAACTAGGACAAGTTTCGCCTGTTTACCTACATGAACTGAGTCAGTACCAAAGAATCCTCCAACAGCGAAATTCACTACTAAAAACATTACAAACTAGCCGAGATCGGAACTATTTAATGCTTGAAGTCCTAACATCTCAGCTTGTAAAACATGCAGTAAAAATAATTGAAAAACGAATTTCGTTCATCAAATTACTACAGGATTGGGCATCGCCTATTCATAGTCAAATTTCTAGAGAGACCGAAAAGCTAGAAATTATATATAAACCAAGCATTAATGTATCAGATTTAACAGATTTGACGAAAATGGAAGATGAGTACATAAAACAATTCGAAGCTGAAAAAGAGCGTGAAGTATCAAGAGGTACTACATTGCTTGGTCCACATAGAGATGATTTGGTTTTTATGGTAAATGATAAAAACGTTCAAACTTTTGGATCGCAAGGACAGCAGCGGACAACAGCTCTTTCATTAAAACTAGCAGAAATCGAACTGATTAAAGAGGAAGTTGGAGAATATCCTATACTTTTATTAGATGATGTTCTTTCAGAGCTAGATGACTATCGTCAAACACACTTATTAAATGCAATTCAAAATAAAGTACAGACTTTTGTTACAACAACAAGTGTCGACGGAATTCAGCACGAAACGATAAAACAAGCTAATATTATAAATGTTTCACATGGAACAATTATAAGTACTTCTCGATAAATAATTTATGAAATTTCTACTACGCCGCCTAGTAAGCATAGCTGAAATTTACTAATTCTTTTATGTAAAATAAAAAAAGTAGGTGAGTGTTCATGACAATGGATCAAAAAATGCAAGAACATAATTATGATGAAAATCAGATTCAAGTTCTTGAAGGTTTAGAAGCCGTACGTAAAAGACCGGGTATGTATATCGGTTCTACGAGTGGAAAAGGATTACATCACTTAGTATGGGAAATCGTTGATAACAGTATAGATGAGGCATTGGCTGGATACTGTGATGAGATTAATTTAATAATTGAAGAAGATAATAGTATTACAGTTAAAGATAATGGCCGTGGGATTCCAGTAGGTATCCATGAAAAAATGGGTAGACCTGCACTAGAAGTAATTATGACGGTACTTCATGCGGGTGGAAAATTTGGCGGTGGTGGGTACAAAGTATCTGGTGGATTACACGGCGTAGGTGCTTCAGTAGTAAATGCGTTGTCTACTTTGCTAGAAGTTCACGTTCATCGTGAAGGAACTATTTATTATCAACAATTTTCTAAAGGAATACCTGTAGCAGATATGAGTATCGTTGGTGAAACTGATGTTACGGGTACGATTACTCATTTTAAACCTGATGTAGAAATTTTCACTGAAACAACAATTTATGACTTTGATACATTAGCAAATCGATTAAGAGAATTAGCGTTCCTTAATAGAGGTATTCGCTTAACAATTGAAGACCGTAGAGAAAATAAACAAAAGAAAGAATTCCATTACGAAGGTGGAATTAAATCTTACGTTGAACATTTAAATCGTTCTAAAGAAGTAATACATGACGAACCAATTTTTGTTATTGGTGAAAAAGATGGAATTAGTGTAGAAATTGCACTTCAATATAACGAAAGCTATACAAGTAATATTTACTCATTCACGAATAATATTAATACACACGAAGGCGGTACGCACGAGGTTGGGTTTAAAACAGCTTTAACTCGTGTTATTAATGATTATGGTCGTAAGAATGGTTTAATTAAGGATCAAGATAGCAACTTATCTGGTGAGGATGTACGTGAAGGATTAACGGCGATCGTTTCTGTTAAACATCCTGATCCACAGTTTGAGGGACAAACAAAAACTAAATTGGGTAATAGTGAAGTTCGTACGATTACAGAGCAAATTTTTGGAGAAAACCTTGAAAAGTTTTTATTAGAGAATCCAACAGAGGCTAAAAAAATAGTTGAAAAAGGTTTAATGGCGGCTAGGGCTCGTGTTGCTGCTAAAAAGGCTCGTGAGTTAACAAGAAGAAAAAGTGCTTTAGAAGTATCAAGTTTACCTGGGAAATTAGCTGATTGTTCTTCAAAAGATTCTTCTATTAGCGAAATTTATATTGTTGAGGGTGATTCAGCGGGTGGAAGTGCTAAACAAGGACGAGACCGTCACTTCCAAGCAATTCTTCCTTTACGTGGAAAAATTATTAATGTAGAAAAGGCTCGACTTGATAAAATTTTATCAAATAACGAGGTTCGTTCAATGATTACTGCTTTTGGTACTGGAATCGGTGATGATTTCGATATCGAGAAAGCACGATATCATAAAATTATATTGATGACGGATGCTGATGTAGATGGTGCCCACATCCGTACTTTATTGTTAACGTTCTTATATCGTTATATGCGTCAAATCATTGAAAGTGGTTATATTTATATTGCTCAACCACCTTTATATAAGATCCAGCAAGGGAAAAAAATACAATATGCTTATAATGATCGACAAATGGATGAAATTATGTCGACTTTAAATGCAGTACCAAAACCTGTTATCCAACGATATAAAGGTCTAGGTGAAATGAACCCTGAACAGTTATGGGAAACTACAATGAATCCAGAAACTAGAACGTTACTACAAGTTAACCTTCAAGATGCGATCGAAGCGGATGAAACGTTTGAAACATTAATGGGTGAAAAAGTAGAGCCAAGACGTAACTTTATTCAAGATAACGCTAAGTATGTAAAGAATTTAGATATTTAATAAGTATTTGTAAGGGGCTTTATGCTCCTTTTCTCAGGTAGATACGGAAACTAAAGGGAGGTGCCGATGTTGAGTGAAAATCAACAAATTAAAGAAATAAATATTAGTCATGAAATGCGTAATTCCTTCCTAGATTATGCAATGAGTGTAATTGTTTCTCGAGCGTTACCAGATGTACGAGACGGCCTTAAGCCTGTACATAGAAGAATTTTATATGCAATGAATGATTTAGGTATGACAGCTGATAAAGCCTATAAAAAGTCAGCGCGTATCGTTGGTGAAGTAATTGGTAAGTATCACCCGCATGGTGACTCTGCTGTATATGAAACAATGGTACGTATGGCTCAGGACTTTAACTTCAGATATATGTTAGTAGATGGCCATGGGAATTTTGGATCAGTTGATGGAGACGCGGCGGCGGCGATGCGTTATACAGAGGCAAGAATGTCTAAAATTTCGATGGAATTGATTCGTGATATTAATAAAAACACGATTGATTTTCAAGATAACTACGATGGTTCAGAAAGAGAGCCAATCGTTCTTCCTGCACGATTCCCTAACTTGTTAATAAACGGAGCAACGGGTATAGCGGTTGGTATGGCCACAAATATTCCTCCGCACCAATTAGGTGAAATAATTGATGGTGTTCTTGCATTAAGTAAAGAGCCAGATATCACTACACAAGAATTAATGGAATATATTCAGGGTCCTGATTTTCCTACATCAGGTATGATTCTAGGTAAAAGTGGTATTCGTAAGGCCTATGAAACTGGTAAAGGCTCTATCATTATCAGAGGAAAAGTTGAAATTGAAGAAAAAGCAAATGGTAGACAAACAATAATTGTTACAGAGTTACCATATCAAGTAAATAAAGCTAAGCTTGTTGAACGAATTGCTGAACTAGTTCGAGATAAGAAAATAGAAGGTATTACTGATTTACGCGATGAATCTGATCGAAATGGTATGCGTATTGTCATTGAAGTTAGAAGAGACGCGAACGCAAATGTACTTTTAAATAATCTATATAAACAAACTGCACTTCAAACAAGTTTTGGTATTAATTTATTAGCACTTGTAAATGGTGAGCCAAAAGTTCTATCTCTAAAGAGCTGTTTAAAACACTATTTAGACCATCAAATTGTTGTTATTAAACGTAGAACAAAGTTTGAGTTAGAAAAAGCAGAAGCGCGTGCACATATTTTAGAAGGATTGAAGGTTGCTTTAGACCATTTAGATGCGGTAATTAGCTTAATTAGAGCTTCTCAAACAGGAGAAATCGCTAAAAATGGCTTAATGGAAACATTTAATTTATCTGAAAAACAAGCTCAAGCAATTTTAGATATGAGGTTACAACGTTTAACTGGATTAGAGCGCGAAAAAATCGAAGAAGAATACCAAGAGCTAATCAAGTTAATTGCAGAATTAAGAGCAATTCTTGCGGATGAGGAAAGAGTTCTTGAAATTATTCGAGAAGAATTAACTCAGCTAAAAGAACAGTATAATGATAAACGAAGAACAGCAATTGTTCCTGGTGGAGTTGAAATCATTGAAGATGAAGACTTAATACCAGTGGAGAATATCATTGTAAGTTTAACTCATAATGGATATATTAAACGTCTTCCAGTTTCTACTTACCGATCTCAACGTAGAGGTGGACGTGGTATTCAAGGAATGGGTACTAATAATGATGACTTCTTAGAACACTTACTAACACCTTCAACACATGATACAATTTTATTCTTTACGAATAAGGGAAAAGTATACCGTTCAAAAGGTTACGAGATTCCAGAGTTTAGTCGTACAGCTAAAGGATTACCTATCGTAAACTTACTAGAAATTGACCGAGATGAAAATATTAACGCAATTATTCCAGTAAGTGAATTTTTAGAAGATTGGTACCTATTCTTTACAACAAAACAAGGAATAGCAAAACGTGTACCTTTATCTGCCTTTGCAAACATTCGTACTAATGGATTAATTGCAATTAATTTAAAAGAAGATGATGACGTAATATCGGTGCGTCTAACTGACGGTACAAAAGATATTGTTGTCGGTACTTCAAAAGGTATGATGATTCGCTTTAATGAAGACGATGTTAGATCAATGGGAAGAACGGCAACGGGTGTTAAAGCAATTACACTTTCTGATGATGATTATGTTGTTGGAATGGAAGTTGTTGAAGAACACTTAGATATTCTTGTTGTTACGGAACTTGGTTATGGTAAGCGAACCGGACAGGAAGAATACCGAATTCAAAGCCGTGGCGGTAAAGGTTTAAAAACGCTTAATGTTACAGATAAAAACGGTAAAATGATTTCATTAAAATGTGTAAGTGACGAACAGGATTTAATGTTAATTACTGAGTCTGGTGTAATGATCCGTATGCCAATTGAGCAAATTTCACGTTTAGGTCGAGTTACCCAAGGTGTTAAATTAATTAAACTTGATCAAGAAGGTCATGTTGCGACTGTAGCAATTGCTGCAAAAGAAGAAGAGGTAATTGATGAAGAAGCTGAAAACGAAGCTGAATTAACGACTCTTGAAAACGAAGATGAAATTGAAACAACAGAAGAATAATTGATGACTAATGAAGAGAGAACAAGTAGGTTCTCTCTTTTTTTGATTATATATTGGTAACCATTCAAGTTAGAATGAGTGAGCACAGGAAAACACTTTCTACAATTTGATTACAATCTTACTATTACTATTTTGATTAGTATATCTCCATTGTTTGTACTACTTTAGGAAAGGGATAAAATGTTGTCATGAAGGGGATTTTAATGAAGCGCAATGTTTTGTTTATTTTTTTTTGAAATTATATTATAAAAACTATTGACCAAGGTTGTTGGATTTGTTATTATATAGAAGTCGCCAAGAGATACGGACGACAAAATGAACTTTGAAAACTAAA
>NZ_NTZO01000117.1 GCF_002559405.1 Bacillus sp. AFS001701
TTTTAATTAATTAATTAAAAATAGTTAAGTTTCAATACAACTAACGCATGCAATAGTTGAACAACGTGATCGGCGATCTTGTTGGTTGAGCTAAATGGCAGGTTATTTAATAAGGTTAGTGGGCGAATAGACGACCTATAAGAAATACAAAAGAAGCTGGTCTATTATTAGACTAGCTTCTTTTGTACTGATTAAATGATTTGTTTCTGTTTACTATGTTCAATAAGGATATATAAGAATTTAAATAATAAATAGTTCAAGTCAGGCAGCGAGGATTTAAATGTGTAACTTAATTATTGATCTTATTGTTGAGTTTTTGGTTAAAAAGAAAATCGTTGGGAGACGGAAGGCTGGGCAAGTTATTGGCATATAAGAATTATGCGTGAACTAAACCTCGACTCAAACGAAGCGATTGAATACGCAAAGCTTAATGCAGGAGTAGTTCAACCATCAAAAAAAAGCATTAACCCGTATTATTTAGGACTAAG
>NZ_NTZO01000118.1 GCF_002559405.1 Bacillus sp. AFS001701
ATAACTAATAACAATAATAATAATAATATTGGACCTAAATAAAAAAAGTATGATTTCACCACAATTATGACTCTTTTTCTTGTGTAACTAACGCATGCATTAGTTGAACAACGTGATCGGCGATTTGTCGGTCCTTTTTTATTGAACAAAATGGCAGAATAGTTGCATAAGAAATGATAAAATTAAGGTGTAAAAAGTTATTTATAAAGTAAATAACATCAGTATTTAGGAGTGAATGATAGTTGGAAAAATACACTTGTCCTTGTTGTGGTTATAAAACACTCTCAGAAGAAGAAAATGGTAGTTATGAAATCTGCTTAATGTGTTATTGGGAAGATGATTATGTGATGAATGAAAACCCTGATTATTGGGGTGGTGCTAATCATGTATGTTTAAGGCAAGCACAAAGAAACTTTATTAGATTTGGAGTTAGTGAGAAAAAATATCTTGATAAAGTAGTTAAAGGTGGATATAAAAAAGATCCTTCATGGAAACCAGTGTGGGAGAATGAAGTTAAACTTAATGAAAAGAAAATAGTAGAAATTCTAATAGAAGGTAACATTTTAAAAAATGGGTTTACAGAATCGTTACATATAAACGAATTTTTAGACGAATTTACTGACTTCCTTGAAAGTAAAGGATGGGGTTTTGGTGGTGATATTAAAGAAGTAAGCACTGAGATTGATAAAGATTAAGCAAATAGAAAATATGATAAATGCTATTGAACTAATGTATGCGTTAGTTACATAAGAAGTCTACATTCTAAAGATAAGAGGATATAAGAATGAGTAAAATGTTTTTAAATATAGTTATAGAAAACAAAGAATATACTCTTGAAGAAGATAGATGGTATATCTTTGAATTTAAATCTGGTTATGAATTAGGAAATTCAAATAATCCATTTTCAAAAGTTCAAATGATGAATATAGCATTCGAAGGAGCAAATGGAGAAGCTTGTTTTTTTGTTTTCCATGAGGAAACGAATGAAGATTACCTAATTAGTGTTGATGAACTAATTTCGATCGCAAATATTTAAACTCTTATTCAACTAAAGCATGC
>NZ_NTZO01000119.1 GCF_002559405.1 Bacillus sp. AFS001701
ATTAAATTTTCTCATTCTACTCTCCTACTTTACTTTATCTCTATCCATATTTTTCGCTCTAAAAAAACTATAATCCTATCATACAATAATTTTTAACATATTAATATTTCAACACTCTGTTCAATTTTTACCAACCGAACAGAATTGTAATCATTCTAAAACTTCATGAAATTGTTTAAATTTTATAATTACAACTACAGTTTGACTATAATTATTTTATTATAATCAAACTAGCAATTGAATAGCATAGGGGAATTGGTTTTATCTTCTTTTCTACGCATTTTGTAGAAAGGAGGTGCTGCCAATGCAAACACTTGAAACACTTACTCTAATCTTCATCGCAATGACATTTATCGTTGCATTGATCCAATTANNAAAAAAGAAATAGCCCCTATGCTTTTGCTCGGCATGGGCTACTTCTTTGATTTACTCAGATAAAACCATCTCGGCTTATTTAGTTGCCTAGAACGGGTGTAACAGCACTCGTTCTTTTTTAATATATTTTTATTATATCATACGATTCTTTAGATATACTTTGAGTGCATGAATTTTTTGTTAAATATACGAAAATTCTTATTCTATCGCTTTTTCATTGCATTGATCCAATTAGTAGTTAGTATTATCAACGCAACAAAAAAGAAATAGCCCTTATGCTTTGGTCTGGCATGGGCTACTTCTTTTGATATAACTAGATAAAACCATCTCAGCTTATTCAATTACCTAGAACGAGTGTTACAGCACTTGTTCTTTTTTAATATATGTTTATTATATCATACGATTCTTTAGATATACTTTGAGCGCATGAATTTTTTGTTAAATATACGAAAATTCTTATATCTATCGCTTTTTCGTTGCATTGATCCAATTAGTAGTTAGTATTATCAACGCAACAAAAAAGAAATAGCCCCTATACTTTGATCTGGGCATGGGCTACTTCTTAGAACTTACAAGATAAAACCATCTCGGCTTATTAAGTTACTTATAACGAGTGTTAGAGCACTCGTTCTTAATGATAATTTATCATATTTTTTAATCGAAATTTATATAGTATATGTTATTTTTGCGAATTGATAATATTTGACAATCCCAATCAGCTTTAACAGTATTCAATCGACAATTTTCCATATTTCCCGAGAAATTTCCTAACCAAGTTTTGACAAAATCAAAGTTTTTTTAAATAAAATTTGTTGACAGTTGTTTGTAATCTGTAATATTATTTGTTCATCGCAAAACAAACTAGTTTGATTTTATTAAAACTGCAGTATTGAACATATTTGAAAATTTAATTTTAAAAGCATTGATGAGAAATAGTAAAAGTATTAAGTTCTTAAACAGAGAGTTCCCGGTTGGTGCGAGGGGCGTAAGACAATATTTTGAACACATCTCTGAGCTGAGCACCGAACCCTTTTTGGTAGTAGACTGTTTCCGGATTCCCTGCACCCGTTATCGTGCTAGAGTATAGCTTAATTGCTGCACTTGAAGAGGTTGGTATCGTGAGGTATCAATAAATAGAGGTGGAACCACGTGAGTAATACTCCCGTCCTCTAGCTATTTCATATAGCTAGAGGTCGGGAGTTTTTTGTTTTTCAAGAATATTTTAAGGGAGAGAGTAAAATGAATAAAAAATTAATGTCAGCAATGATCATTTGTATGATTTCAATATTAGTTGTTACTGGTTGTGGAAAAGAAAAACGAAATGCAAACGAAGTAGTCGTTGGATTAGATGATACTTTTGTACCAATGGGTTTTAAAGATGATAAAGGTAAGGTTGTAGGTTTTGATATCGATTTA
The DNA here is from genome assembly GCF_002559405.1 of Bacillus sp. AFS001701. Taxonomy (GTDB): domain Bacteria; phylum Bacillota; class Bacilli; order Bacillales; family Bacillaceae_G; genus Gottfriedia. The sequence continues at coordinate 1,792 of NZ_NTZO01000119.1, forward strand.
GCAAAAGAAGTATTTAAACGTGAAAATATGAAGGTAACTTTCCAACCAATTGATTGGTCAATGAAAGAGACTGAATTAAAATCAGGTAATATTGATGCAATTTGGAACGGATATTCAATTACAGACGAGCGTAAGAAAAAAGTAAATTTCTCAGATGCATATTTAAAAAATAGACAAGTTATTATCACCCTAGCAAATTCAAAAATAAAAACAAAATCAGATTTAAAAGGTAAAAATGTTGGGATTCAAGAAGGATCAAGTTCTTTAGATGCAGTTAATAAAGATAAAAACTTAGTAAAATCATTTAACGGTAGTAAACCTGTATTATATGAAAATAATAACCAAGCTTTAATGGACTTAGAATCAAAACGTGTAGATGTGGTTGTAGCAGATGAAACATTAGCTAAATATTACATGAACAAAAGAGGCCAAAACAAATACAAAATTTTAGAAGACAACTTTGGTGAAGAAGAGTATGGAATTGGCGTAAGAAAAGATGATGCTGATTTACTTAAAAAAATTAACAAAGAAATTAGTGCTATGAAAAATGATGGTACTTACGACAAAATTTATAAAAAATGGTTCGGTACATTGAAATAAAAGGAGCTTACGATCATGGAGCAAATTACATCTTTATTACCTTCCATGCTTGATGGATTAAAAGTAACGCTAGAGGTTTTCTTAATTACTCTAGCGTTAGCAATTCCACTTGGAATCATCATTGCACTTGGAAGACTTTCAAATATTACAGCAATCAAATCAATTATTAGTTCTTATATTTTATTAATGCGTGGTACACCTCTACTTTTACAATTAATCTTTATCTTTTTTGGTTTACCATTAGTCGGAATTGTATTTGACCGTTTTACAACAGTTATTATCGCATTTGCACTTAATTATGCAGCTTATTTTGGAGAAATATTCAGAGCCGGTATTCAATCAGTTGATAAAGGTCAATATGAAGCAGCAGAGGTTTTAGGCTTGAGTCGCAGTCAAACTTTTAAAAGAATTATTCTGCCTCAAATGACTAAAAAAGTATTACCTCCTGTTTCAAACGAAGTAATTACTCTAATAAAAGATTCAGCTCTTGTATATGTTGTTGGACTTGATGATATGCTTCGGGTAGCTAAAATCGCATCTAATACAAGCGCATCACTATTACCTCTTGTTTTCGTTGGTATTATTTATCTACTACTAACAGCAATTTTAACGAATTTATTTAAACGATTAGAAAATCGATATTCATATTATAAATAAGGAGAGACTAAAAAATGTTAAAAGTAAACAACTTAACAAAACAATTTAATAAACAAACCGTATTAAATGAAGTCTCTTTTGAAGTTAATAAAGGAGAAATCGTTACTCTATTAGGACAATCAGGAGCAGGTAAAACGACCATACTTCGTTGTATTAATGGTTTAGAAAGCTTCGATGGTGGATCAATTGAAATAGATGGCCAAATGATAAAATCTAAAAAGGATCTTTTAAAAGTAAGAAAAAACGTTGGCCTCGTTTTTCAAAACTATAATTTATTCCCACATAAAACAGTAATTGAAAATATTATTGAAGCCCCAACCCTTGTACTAGGTATGAATAAAGAAGAAGCTACAAAAAGAGCAATGGATTTATTAAAACAAGTTGGTCTTAGTGATAAAGCAAATTCATTACCAAACGAGTTATCAGGCGGACAACAGCAACGTGTAGCTATTGCTAGAGCGTGTGCACTACAGCCAAAAATACTTTGCTTTGATGAACCTACTTCAGCACTGGATCCCGAACTAACGAACGGCATTGCTGAGATTATGAAAAAATTAGCAAATGACGGAATGAGCATTCTTGTTATTACTCACGACATGGAATTCGCAAGTAATGTTTCGACTCGTACGCTACTTGTAAAAGAAGGAAAAGTTTTAGAAAGTGCATGAATGTAGCGGAAACTTGGTTATATTTTAAAATATTTGCTTAGATTTTACCTTTTATTCTATCTATCTAAATAATACGAACGTAATTTCAGGTGAATTTAGCATGTTAATTGCAGATTCACCTTTTTTATTTGCAGTTTTGACATTTATAATTGCAGATTCACTTAATTTAATTGCTGTTTCGTCTTTTTTATTTGCAGCACCATCAGTTTATTTGCAGTTCCAACCGATTTATTTGCATCTCTCTTTCTACCTCATCCTTTATTCAATAAATAAGACGCCTCAATAAATAGGCGCCTCTCCACTCATTATTCAATGAAAAAATTTACTAATAAAAGATAATCCCATTATAAAAGCTACAATAAAACATAGAAGCACAAGCCGCTTTTCATGTTTATTAGAAGAGTGCATTTCATCTCCCCCACATTACTTTTTGCCTTGAACATACTCAGCATCAAATAAAAATAGTTTAAATAAGAACAATAGCGATGGAACTAATAGTAGTAACCCTAAGACAAATACAGTTACTAGCATGGTACCGGATGTTTGATTGGTGTATCCATTGTATATCGTAATATATGGATCTAATATATATGGCAAGTGCGCTGCTCCATAGCCGAAAAAAGCAAAGAAGAATTGGAGCATTACAAATATAAAGGCTGTTCCGTAATTTCGTTTTAGTAAAATTAATGATGATGCTATTAGAAAACAAATTAATGATAATAAAAACATCCACCAATAATGATTAACGATATTTTCATAAAATCTAACATTATTATCTCTTAATCCTACAAATATAAGAAAGCTTGATAGGATCGTCGGAACGGTCCAAAACAAAGCATATTGTCTTAATATTGCTAACGCACTTTCATCTTTCGCTTTACTTGCGTAATAGGTTAAAAACGTTGCGCTAATATATAAGACTGAAATGATTGCAATGATTACAACACTCCAGGAGTATATACTTGTTAATAGGTCTTTAGCTAAAAATTGAACGACCCCATTTTTTTCAACTATATACCCTCCTCCGGAAATGGTCAGAACTGTACAAAGTGAAGCGGGAATCAATAGGCCAGTCGCTCCATATAAGAATAAATAAACTTTGTTTTCCTTGGATCCATAATTAGAAAAGGCATAAAACGAGCCTCTAATTGCCAATAGGACTAGCGAAATACTTCCTGGGATTAATAGAGCCGTTCCATAGTAAAATGCAACACTTGGAAAAAAACCTATAATGCCAACAAAGAAAAATACAAAAAATACATTCGTTATCTCCCAAACAGGTGATAAATATCTACTAATCAAATTATTTATTAAGTGATCCTTTTTCGTTACTTTTCCATAATAAGCAAAGAATCCAGCACCGAAGTCAATTGATGCAATAATGATATATCCATATAGAAATATCCATAAAACGATTATTCCTAATAACTCAATATTCAATGTTCACCCTCCTATTCATTGGCTTTGTCTCAAATTCCAGTAATACTCTTTCAAGCTACATGATTTACTTGTTCGTAACTTACGAGAGTTTTTTGATTGAATTTTAAACAGAGCCTATTTTTTTAAACGATATTGAAGTTCATCTTCGGGTGGATTATGAATGAACATTTTTCGAATAACGATGGTACAAAAGACTCCTAAAAATACATACAATACAAAAAATAACCAAAACATACCACCTAGTCCTTTGGCAGTTGTGGCTCCCTCTGAAACCTTCATATATCCTCTTAATATCCATGGTTGGCGGCCAATTTCGGCAATCATCCAACCAAGTTCGATATTGATCATCGCTAATGGTCCAGTCAGCGCTAGTCCACGTAAAAGCCATTTATTATGCATCCAATTTTTCTTCTTGATAGAAAATACAACAAATATGAAGGTCATCGATATTATTAAGCCTACAAATGTCATCTTAATATCAAATAAATAATGTATGAACAAAGGTGGCGTCTCATCTTTTGGAAATTCATTTAATCCAGTTACTGGTGCATTAAAATCTGAGAAAGATAAAAAGCTTAGCAGTTTAGGAATTCGAATTTCATATTTTACTTCATGTGTTTTATCATCTAGTGTTCCGAATAAGACAAAATCTGCCCCTCTTTCTGTCTCAAAATGCCATTCAATTGCGGCTAGTTTTTCTGGTTGATATTTAGCAAGGAATTTTGCTGAAACATCACCTGTGACACCTGTTAAAACGGCAAAAATTAATCCTAGTGTTGCTGCTAATCGAAGCCCTTTTCTTGTGTATTCCGTATTTTTTCCTCTTAAAATTTGAATAGCGGCGATCGACGTTAATATAAGAGCGGATGCAACATATGCAGTAACAATTACATGTAAAGTTTTAGAAGGAGCAGCTGGATTAAACATTGCAGCGATTGGATCGACCGTTTTAATTATTCCATTTTTCAAAGTAAAACCTTGCGGAGTATTCATGAAGGCATTTACTGTTGTGATAAAAAATGCCGACAAAGTTGAACCTAATATAACAGGTAAAATGATCAACCAATGATAAATAGGTTTTTTAAATCGGTCCCAAGTATATAAATAGATCCCAAGGAATATCGCTTCAAAAAAGAACGCGAATGTTTCCATAAACAATGGAAAACTAATTGCTTGACCCGCGATTCTCATAAAGCTCGGCCATAATAATGATAGTTGTAGACCAATACAAGTACCAGTCACTACTCCAACTGCAACGGTAATTGTGTATCCTCTGGCCCACCTTCTTGCCATTAACGTGTAATGTGGATCCTTTTTTAAGATTCCTAACCCTTCTGCAATTGCGATCATTAAGGGTATTCCTACACCAATTGTTGCAAAAATAATGTGAAATACTAGTGTCATACTTGTTAGTAATCTACTGAGTGTGACATTATCCAACTCCATCTGAAATCGCCCCCTATAATATAATATCTTATTGTCCAATGAAATTAATTATTCTAATCAAATGACCGATCAGGTTACGTTTTTATGAATACAATCAATAAAATTGCATTTTAATTTGTATCTATAAAAGTATGTTCCTATAACAATAAAGGTATACGGGGAATCTTAAGTACAAAGAATGTGAATGGGAAAACAAAAAACCACAAGGATAATCTTGTGGTTTCAATGTTTAGACAAAGTCCCAGAAATTTGATTTTCAGACTGATTGCAAGCGCTTGTCTTTCGAGGCACGAAGGCTAGTGAGGAGTGGAGTTACCTCAGACGGTAATGAGCACCGCAGACAGGCGAAGTAACGAAGAAAGCGAGCGTTTGTCAACAGTCTGAAGAACATTAAACTAATTGACTAAACGGACTATACGTTTCTTCCTCCATGAAAATTTATAATATAAAAAGTTTAATCCAAGTCCAACTATAAAAGCTGCCGGATATCCGAACCAAATTCCTTTCATTCCGAGACTTGTGTAATGAGATAAAAGATAGGCTACAGGTACTTCAATACACCATATTACGAATATACTAATAAGCGTTGGCCACAGTACTGCTCCACTGGCACGCATTGTAGACGATAGAATAAATGAATGTCCGAGTATTAAATATCCCCATAACGTAATCATCAATAAACTATTCGCTATTTGTACGGTACTATCATTCGTTAGAAATAAATTTAAGATAGGCTTCGATAAAAAATAAGTGAGTAATACTACTATGCCACCGAGTACATAGTTAAGTAATAATCCTATTTTAATCACTTGGTTTAACCGATCAACCTGATTTGCTCCTATTGACTGAGCAGCAAAAATTGATACTGCGATACCAATACAAATTGATGGCATTTGAACATAACTTACTATCTGATTTACTACCCCATAGGATGCAGTAGCATCTGATCCATATTGATTAACAAAAGTAATAACAGCAATCTCAGAAATCGAAAGAAATACCATATTTATACTCGTTGGAATACCTAGTTTTAAAATTAGTTTTAAAAGTTCAGGATCCATCCTCAAATAGTTTCTTATTGAAGTATCAAGGCGAAGGGGATGATTCGTTTTGTGTAAGTATATGAATAGAACTATACATGTCAAAGCCGTTGAACCTACTGATGCATAAGCTGCCCCATATATTCCTAGCTTCGGTATGCCTACCCAACCAAATACTAATGGTGGTATAAGTGCAACATTTAAAACTGTACTTAATATAAGAAAATAAAACGGTGTTTTTGAATCCCCAATACCTCTCATTAGAGTTGTATACACCATATAGATAAATAACACGGGAATCGACCAAAATAAAATGGAAGCATACTGTGTACTTACATGAAGAATATTTTCAGGAGTTCCTATTAAACTCAAAAGTTTTTCAATAAAAATATTGCCGATGATCGCAAGCACCACTGAGAGAAAAAGAGTAAAAGTAAGAGTCGTTCCAACAATAGCTTTTACTCTTCCTTCAAGCTTTGCGCCATGTGCCTGACCGATTAAAATTGAACTGCCAGAGCCAATTCCAATAATAAATGATACTAAAAAGAAAAATATTGGAAAGAAAGCCGATATTGCCGCTAATGCATTTTCCCCTAACCAATTTCCTATTATAATCATGCTAAAAACCTGACCAATTGACTGCATAATATTACTTAAAAGTAATGGAATTAGAAACATAATCATAGGGCGTAATAAAGTAAATTTTACTTTTTTTGGCTCTTGAGGATTAATCTCAGATGTAATCAAGTCTGATCACCCTTGCTATTGTATGTGTGATATCCTCTTTCACCATAAGGTTGGAGTTTTTCTAACCACTTTTCCTCGAGTCTTTTTAGATCTCCCTTGATACCTAATGGACTAATGTCTTCTTCCTTTAAAATTTCTAATTCCTCAAATACAAATGACTCTTTTCCATATTCATTCCATTCTTGTTGAAGAGTTTTATTTGTACAAGACCCTGCCTCTAATTCAAATTTCTTTCCATTAATTGTTTTTAAATTTTTAGTACTTACTATGAATACTTTTTGATTTTTTATGTTTTTAATTTGATAAATACCTGCTTGAACTTTCGTTTCTTTATATTGCATTTTTAATTCTTTTTTTCTACTCATTTTTAACAACCTTTCTCTTCTAAGCTTTTAACCAATAACTACTGCCATCCGACTTTCGATCAATAAAGCCATATTCAATTAAGTATCTTCTTAACACGACATAATCAGGATAAATAGCTGTCAGTACTTCATTTATCTCTTTTTCTGTATATTTCTTATTTGGTGATAATCTTTTAACGATTTCTCTTAGAACAACAAGCTTTTGTTTTTCTTTTAATGGAAATTTTTTCAATGGTCGATCTATGCCTTCCGGAAAGTATTTTTTTAAGGTTTTTTCCATTTCATCTTCCGTAATGTTATAGCGTTCATCGACCATTTTTGCTGTTTTATGAAGTGGTAAAAAACTTGGCGCATGCTGATCCTTTTCTTTTAAAAGCTCCATCATGACAAGAAATAATTTTGCTTGTCTTTCTTTTTCCTTTAAAACAAAGCGATGATTCCTAATCGTAGATGCGCTACCGATACCAGTTTCTTTTTGAATATCTGTATCACTCTTCCCTTGATAAAAAAGACGTAAAAGATGGTTTTGATGTTCTGTTAATCCTGTTAGTTTTTTATCCAGTTGGATCAAATCATCGAAAACAGAGTCATGACTTTGTTCTATATGAACTTTCATATATTTTTCGGCTTCATATAAAATTCCTGAATCTTGATAAATAATTCCTTTTTCAATTTTTTTACTACAGAGTAAACATAAAAAATGATTCTCCTCTTCGATATATCCTTGTTTTAATTCTTCTATATCTGCATTCCAAAAAACGTCTAAATTTTCCACTTAACAAACACAACCCTTTTTTTGTTTATTATTTACC
>NZ_NTZO01000011.1 GCF_002559405.1 Bacillus sp. AFS001701
TACTGCATCTTATATTAAAACTTTAAATTTTTACGCGTTTATTGTAAAATCATGAAATATTATGGTAACCATAACATTATTTTATTGATATTCAGCACTATACTTATCTGCTCAATCCAAAAAATCTGGTTATATTACAAGTGGTCTGGCAACATACGAAAAAGCCAAGGCTTTTTTCAAAAATCGCTTGGCTGATTTGGCATCCCTCACTAAGGAAAAAGTCAATGGTATTTCCTTTTGATCCAACTACACTATGTAAATACATCCATTATCCTTTTACTTTTATGTACGTTTATTCACTGCCCATGAGTCATTGGTTCGTTTGAGTTGAGGAAAGATTCTCTTATTCAATTAAGGACCTTATTGATGTTCCCATCGCATACTGATTGTGTGAGTAATGGACAAGCCTCGTTCCCCATCATTTCCACCTAATCACGGAAACTAATTGCGTACCCTAGATAGCATCTCACCTTTAACAAAATAATGTCAGCTTGAATACTTCCATTTGAAAAAAAATTTGTTTTTCCATACCGATTACGCAGCTTTTTAGAATAATTGTATCAGTATGTTCAAGGGTTAGAGATTCATAGCAATTGTTCTAAAGTTGTTGCATCGGAACCTTTCCACTTGTCATAACGCAACTACTTCTCCACTAATATCAGTGTTATATCACAACTAAAAGAATATCGTTCGGCTTTTTTACTCCATAGTAGAAATGCTATTCCAAATTTTTTGGATTTGGGACTAAGTCACCACTGCTAATTTCTTTTTTTATGTAGACACTGCTTCCCAAGCCTACCCCGATATTATTTAATACGGCCATTCTGATTCCTTCTAAACTTCCAATTTCTATTACGTTTTGTGGTAAGAGTTTCGATTGTCTCAAATTTTACTCATCGTCGTTTCAAAATATCTTTCAGCTTGATATTTAATTAAAGGAAATTTCGTCAGTAATTGGTCTTCCGGGTATTTAGCATATAAATCTTTAGAAACCACTAGAACCATGTCGTTCTCTGCAATCACGATGTTTGTCATTCCATTTTTATATAGCGTTGTTTTCAATTTGGCAAGACAGTAAGCTACTAAAGAATATCTTCTTTTTAGTTACTCACGATATGAACTATGATTACAGGCTTACAATTACATCATAGTCACCCTTTTATATTAACTATATCTAGAGCTAATCAAAAAATCTCAAAAGAGTAGGTCTATTTGTGATGTCCTATTTTAGTTATCATCATATGTTTAATAAAATTATTAGATTTGAGTCAAATATGACTAATCGTAAGAGAAAGAGTCACAACTGTAACTCTTGATCTTCAACTAATGCTAGCGTTAGTTGTGTAAGAAATGCCTTTCAACTATTATCTCTCCATAACTCAACTTCATTAACTTCATATTTTTCCTTTTTCACCCATTTAACCATCAATTCATTTGCATTACCTTTTCGCCAGAAGCAGATTTTTTGGATTTTGCATATTAGTGTTTTGTCGAATATCAATAAAATATTGTTATGGTTACCATAATATTTCATGATTTTACAATAAACTCGTAAAACCTTAAAGTTTTTAATATAAGATGCAGTAGCCAAGAACACTAACTGAAGCAGCTTATATTATTTATTTGGTTCCTGTGCAAGAACTTCAAAGCACTTGCAATGAATCTCTAACTCTTGGACATACGGATAATATTACTCTAAAAATGAGGTATGGTCGGTATGGGAAATTCAGAATCTTAAGAAAGGAGCAGCTGGTACAGAAGGTGTAGAAATAGTAACTGGCTTCCTGAATGCTCCTGTAGCAGCAAAGTCCGCTTCAGCTGTCGGTGAAAAACAAACTCTGTTGGTTGATGGTGCAGAATCAGGGAAAGGCAACAAATTCTGGAATTTAGAAAAAAATGAATACATTGATATTTAGTTTGGCGTAAAGCTTGATAATTCAGCAACAAATGATTATCAAGGTGTAACATACTCTGCTAATCTATCTGTAATAGCTAAACAAAAAGACGATGGTGCTTTATACGAGTAATGTAATGAACTAAGCAGGTACAGCAAATGGTACGTTAAAAATTCTCTTGTGCAAACTATAGTTAGATTCTAGATAATTTCATGATTCCCAAGAACCGGTGGCGCTTCATTATGACGTTGCTGGTTTTTTACTCTTTATATTTCTATTCTTTAGGAATAAGCGGAGAAAAGGGGTTGCAGATGGTACTTTGGATTTGAACGTTGACCAGCCAGTTTTGATGAGAGTTGACGAAATTAAGCGAAGTGGCACAATGGAGCGCGGCTTCCAATTAATCATAAAATTACTTTAAAAAAAAAGGACGTTCATCTACTTGCTAATTAAACTGTAACATATGCAAAAGATAATAACGAGGTAGCTAAATTCGGAAGTCATATCAAGATAGAATTCTTACTGGAGAGTTATTTGGATGGAGGGGTATAGGGGTGGCTACTTTATTACAACAGATAACAAAAGAGATAGAAGAAAAGAGATATGAATTATTTGATATTAATAAGCGGTATGGATTACTTCATTCCAAAACCATTCAATGTAGTCAAGAGCTAGACAAGTTATTAAATCAGTTATTCAAAGAAAGGTATGTTGGGATGTGGTTTTAAGCCAGCCTATATACAAAATTATCAATTGTAAAGGCTTCTTTTGATGTTTTTCTTACAAATTGAAGTAACTTTATTCTGTAGTATTAATGATTATACGTAAACTCATCATCATCTCATGTAGTGCCAATTGAAGACTATACATGTTGAGTGCGTGGCGCAACTCATTTTAAAGTAAGGCAGCAAGCCCATTTGGGCGCTGCCTTTTTATTTATAATAAAGGACTGGAAAAATTATATTGAATTGTAACTTTGCTACTCATATTACAAGTGATGCGATTAATTAGAACGTCCAAAGCCTTAGGAACAATTTCGTTCAGTTTGATAATGTCTTTTATCGAATTATTTACGTAACTTTCATCATTACGAGTATACAGTTTATATTCTAATTCAACTAATTCTCCTTGCAATTTATTAATCTTTCCATCGGTTATTTCACGGCTGGTTTAGTTATATAAGTAGCAAAAAACGATCTTCAAAAAAATCGAAGAACCTTTTTTATTGGCTATAAACGTTTAAATTACACAATCGCTTAATGGTCAATAGATTAATTTAAAAACCCAAGTCAAAATATATATTAATAGTACGATTGATAGAGATTTGCCATGCATTTTTAGTTAAAATCATTTGAATTATAAAAAAAATAGGTCTTAAGCCCCGTGAAAAAAACCATTTGTCACACCATTCTAGCAGATATACAATTCTATTAAATTCAGTGTTACCTATTCACTTCTTTACAGCTAGAAACTACATGCCTCTGCTACAAAATCGATAATTCGTCCAGGTGATGTCGCGTATAATCTATTAGCAATCTCTTAATTTACCCTAATCAACAATGAACCCTAATTTATTCATATCTACTAGGAGGATGTATGGTGAATAAAAGGAAATTGAAGACGCTTTTAGCTACCTCTTTATCTACGATTTTTCTAGCTTCCTCGTATTGTCTAAATAGACTTCGATAGAAGATGGAACAAAAGTATAAAGTGTACATAAGACAGCATGGTTAGAAAAAGAGTGTAATAGTTTACGAGTGTAAAATTACCAATACATTCTAACAATATGTATATGAAATAGTCTTAGAGTATTTCCTTCGTTTGATTGATTATACAATGACAGCAACTTGTACGTTTTGACATCACAAGTGCAAACTTTGTATAGATCCTAGCTTATTTAATGTTAACAAGAACCGGTGACGCTTCGTAATGACGTTGTCGGTTTTTTAAGATTAATTTCTCTATTCTGTAGAAAAAGCAGTGAAAAAGGGTTGAAGAAAGAATTTTGGATTTGAGCATTCACCAGCCGTTTCTCACTAGTGTCAAAATGGAATGCAGCTTTCAGTTAATCGATTAAATTATTCTAATTTTACTGTAACAAGCGCAAAAGATAACAACTGAGTAGCAAATTTAGCAAGTCACATCAATATAAAAATCTTTATAAGAGATTTATTCGAATGGGGGCAGATAGGAATGGTTACTTTATTACAACAACAAGCAACATTAGCAATAGAGGAAAAGAGAAATGAATTATATGATATTAATAAGAGGTATGGATTTCTTCATTATAATACCATTCAATGTAGTCAAGAGTTAGACCAGCTAATCAATCAGTTATTCAAAAAATATACTGGTTTGAAGGATGAGCGTTATGAATACTTGATGAATTAGACATCGATATTCTAAACTTATAGTGCTTGGCATCAATTGCTGTTCATACCAAGATTTAGTATTAGATGGAAACTTAACATCATCTCATTTATGATTATCTGATAAAATGCATGAGTAGAGAAAAGGAAAAAGGGACAATCGCAGTCACCTCAAGCCTTTTCTCTCTTTTTTTTATCAAGACTTTATTTGATGAATAATAATGATTTGCTTAAAAAAGTTAGAATGAATAATGTGAAAAAACGGATTTTATAGCGAGGGTTTATTATGAATGGGAAAAAATAGGAACGTGGGTTTGAGCCCGAATAGAAGTAAGAAACAGCCTGATATAACAATGTTTGAAGGAAAGAGAGAGGATTCTAAGAACTTGCTTTAATTTCAATCCTTTCAATTACTCGATGTAATAATTCAGGCGTTAATGTATCAACTTAGTAAATCAAGAAAGAACTTTTTGAAGAGTGTGGATTTGTTCAAGTTTATTTAAATCAAAAAATTCTTTTCCTGCAACTTGCACTTATCGAATGGTTGTTTTTTTAGGTGGAATATTGAATGTAAATGAAGTAGCTGGCTTCGGATTAACAAGTTTGTCATTTATTTTCCATATTTCTAAAATGGCATGAACTGTATATGTTCCTGTAGGTGAGCTTCCTCCATCATTCGTTTTGTAATTCCACGTACTTTTCCATTGGATTTGTTCGCCACTGTTTAACGACTTATTTTGAATCACCTGTAAAAAAAATTTCCTTGTACTAAAATGATACACCTGTTCTCCTTGTGCATTATACACCTTATAATCATAAAACTGGCTTGTTGGAAACTCTAATAGCATTGGCTGATTACTATTATTTTTAAATGTAAAAATAAGCGTGGCTTTTTCCACGTCTGCGATGACATCTCCATCCCATATCCAATCTGTCATGCCTTTAACCTCCTTAGCTAAGATTAATTGATTCCCGCAAACAAAAATCATCTTATATACCAAATATTACAAAAAATATTAATTGTCAATATATTAGTTTATAAACCCAAGTCAAAATCTATATTAATAGTACGATTGATAGATTTACATTGTAATCATATTAAAAATGTAAAAAAATATAAAAAAATGTAAAAAAGTGTAAAATAATAGGTTGCTCCCCCCTTACAAAACCCCATTTGTCATCCTAGTCTAAACAAATATATAATTCTTTTAAAATTCAATATTACCCATTCATTTCATGTACAACTAGAAACTACAAAACTTTGATACAGAATCGGTAATTGGTTTAGGAGGTGGCCTTTTCATCTTGTTAGCAATCTCTTAATTTAACCTATTCAACTATGAATCCTGCTTCAAGATATTTTTTAACATTTGAACATGCAGTTAATGTTGTAAGACTCATCGCAAACCCTATTTTTTATAAGTCAATGGGTTGAAGCAGTTAAGGGAAAGGAGGGAAAAGGAGTAGTTAGGTAAATTCAATCTAAATATGGAGGTATAAACACGATGAAAATCACCAAAAAAATGCTTGCATTGTCGACAACTTTCCTACTTACCATAAGTTCATTTGTTGGACCAGTTGGAAATTATGATAAGGCTTATGCAAGTGAAAATATTATGAATAGCTATAATCTGGATTCTAAAGAAGTAATAGAGAATAAAATAAGTCCAGAACTTAATAAAGAATTTGCCAACAAGTCTCAAACTACCTTTCTTGTTAAATTTAAGGATCAGGTAGATACAGTAAAGGTTGCTAATGATGTTAAAGCTAAGAATAAGCAACTATCAAATGTAAAAAAAGAGTTAGTAGTTCGTTCATCAATCGTTTCTGAATTAAGAATTAAATCAGATTCAACACAGAGAAACTTGAAAAAGTATATTGAAACAGAAAAGTTAAATGGAAATGTAAAGGATTATAAATCATTTTACGTAGTAAATGGTATGGCAGTTACAGCAACAGAGGATGTAATGAGAAACATAGCGGCAATGCCAGAAGTTGAAAGTATAATACCTAATGAAATTACAAAGTTAATTGAGCCAGAAAAGGCTACTGAAGCTGTTGTTCCAACTGTAGATAATACAGAATGGAACCTTAAACAAATTGGGGTGCCTGACGTTTGGGGTTTGGGAATAGATGGAACAGGAGTAGTTGTTGGTAGCATTGATACAGGAGTTCAGTGGGATCATCCTGCATTAAAGTCGAAATATAGAGGCTATGACCCAGCTAATCCAGATAAACCAAATCACGAATTTAATTGGTTTGATGCAACAGAACAAAAAGGTCAAGCACCCTACGATGATGTTGGTCATGGAACCCATACAGTGGGTACTATGGTTGGTTCAGAACCAACAGGAACAAATAAGATAGGTGTTGCGCCAGGAGCAAAGTGGATAGCTGTTAAGGCATTTACAAAAGATGGCGGAACAGATGAAGATTTAATAGAAGCTGGTGAATGGATGCTTGCTCCTAAAGATAGAAATGGAGTACCACATCCAGAAATGGCTCCTGATGTTATTAATAACTCATGGGGAGGCGGTCCTGGAATAGATGATTGGTATAAAACTATTATAACAAACTGGAGAGCAGCAAATATATTCCCGGAATTTTCAGCAGGAAATACAACCCCAACCAATTCCGGTGGGCCAGGATCAGTTGCTAATCCTGCAAACTATCCAGAATCCTTTGCAACAGGAGCAACTGACATAAACAACAAGTTAGCTGGCTTTTCATTAAGGGGGCCATCACCATATGGTGGAATTCAAAAGCCAGAAATTTCAGCACCTGGAGTTAATATAAGATCTTCAGTTCCAGGAGGTAAATATGAGGGTGGATGGAATGGAACCTCGATGGCAGGTCCACATACATCAGGACTTGTTGCATTACTTCGACAAGCCAATTCATCCTTAACTGTAGATGAAATAGAAAAAATAATAGAGCAAACAGCAACTCCTTGTACTGACTCTGAATATCCTACAACCCCTAACAATGGATATGGATATGGTGTTATAAATGCATTTAAGGCTGTAACATCAGTTTTAAAAGGAATATCTGAGATTAAAGGCCAAGTATTAACAGATGCCAAGGATACAGTTCCACCAACATTTAAACATATACCTGTTAAAGAGACATACGAAGGATTGAAACAAGATTTAAAAATAGAAGTACAGGATAATGTAAGCGTCGAGAAAGTTGAGCTTCAATATAGAAATAATCCATCGGATGAGTGGACAACAGTTGCAGCTGAAAGGAAGAGTGGGGACTACAAGTCAGGGAGCTATGAAGCTATCATTCCAGCTGATAAAGTAGTCACAGGATCAAATCTATCTTACAGATGGAGAATAGTTGACTTTGGAGGGAATGAGGTTACAAGTGATATCTATACAATGCTTGTTAAACCTGCAATTACAATAGGATACTTTAATAATTTTGAAACAGAAATGACAGGATGGGAAAGCGATCCGAGCTTGACGAATCAATTTCAGTGGGGAAAACCTACAACAGGACCTAAGGCAGCAGCCTCAGGAGAAAAGGTTTTAGGCACCAATCTTGAAGGAACATATTCAGAAAATGAACGAATGTTTTTAAAAAGTCCTCCTATTGTCCTGCCGAAAGGAAGTGCTTATTTACAGTTTAAAAATTGGTATGATATAGAAGAAAACAATGACTATGCATTTGTTGCGGTAAAAACTGACGACGATGAGAATTGGTATTTAGTAGCAAAATATGGAGGCTCTATGACAGGAGGATTTTCAGATGAGGAAATAGATCTAAGCGAATATGCAGGAAAGAAAATTAATATCGCATTTGCATTTATGTCTAATGAATCCAATAATAAGCAGGGATGGTTTATAGATGATGTTAGATTAACAAACAAATCTTTAAAACCAGCTGGCACATCCGTTTTAAGAAGCAGAAGCCCAAAAGAACCGTTTAGATTACCAAACCAATCTGCAGCATCAAATGGCACGTCAGCTTTAAGTAATAGCCCAAAAGAACAAATAATCAATTCTGTAGAGACAAATGCTAATATAGCAGGACAACCATTACCAGCTACAGTATCTATTATTGAAAATGGTCGTTCAACAAAAACAAATCCGCAAGACGGTTCATATAGTTTTAAAGTTAAAGCAGGAGAGTATACATTAAGATCTGAAACCTATGGATACTATCCACAGGATCAGAGGGTTGAAGTAACAGAAAACCAAGTTCTTGAAAATGCAAACTTTACAATGGTTCCAATACCTAAGGGAATATTAAAAGGTAAAATTATTAATGCCCAAACAGGAAAACCTGTGAACGGCGCTAAAGTTTACCTAACTGAGGATGCAGCAGTAGCACCAGTTACAACTGATGCAGATGGTAATTACTCAATAACTGCATATGAAGGTAAATATACAGTGCAGGTTACAGCAGAGAACTATTTTGATGAGAAATTTACTGTAGATATTACGGGGAATGGAAATGTCTCACATGATCTTCAGCTAAAACCATTTATAAATTTTTCAGGAGAGATAGGCTATGATGATGGAACACCAGAATATTCAGTGGGTCAATGGGAAGCAGGAGGCGGCTATGCAGTAAGAATGTCACTTCCGGAGGGACAGACCTCGGCAATAGTAACCTCTGGAAAATTTATGTTTGACCCAACATCAGGTGGAACTACATTTAAGGTGGCAGTTTATGATGCAAGTGGAAAAGATGGCGCCCCTGGAAAAATGATTGCAGGGCCATTCAATGGAAATGCTATTAGAGAAGCAGGGAAATGGACAGTCGTTGATTTATCCGCGCAACAAATAGTTGTAACAGGCGATTTTTATATGGTTTTAATACAGGATAAGATGGCTCCTGTGAGTCCACTAATTGCATTGGATAAAAATTCAATAGTAGCACAAAGATCATGGCAGTTTGTAAAAGGAGGCCCATTCACTTTAGCAAATAAAGATTTTGGAAACATGATGATTAGAGCAACAGTTAAAGAGGAGGCACTAGCTCCAGTTATAACTTCACCAGTGGACAACCCATATTTAAATAATGAAAACGTAACAATAAAAGGTATGGCGGCTCCAGGAATGGACGTTCATATATTTAGCAAAGATGAAGATATAGCAAATGGAAAGACAAACGATGATGGAAGCTTTTCAATTGATACTGTACTTCAAGAGGGAGTTAATATTCTAAAGGCAAAAACTATTACAGAAATCGGATCTACTCCTTATTCGAAGGAAATAAAGGTTATAGTAGACAAGACGACACCAGTTTTAGAAATTACAAGCCCACAAAATAACGCAAATAAAAATGATCAAGTTATAACTGTAACGGGAACAGCTAAAGATGATTATTTAGAAAATGTTGATGTTAACGGAACAAAGGCAGACATAGATTCAAATGGAAACTGGACAGTAAAGCTTATGTCTAAGGAAGGGCAAAATGGAATAAATGTTGTTGCTAGAGACAAGGCAGGAAATGAAACAGTTAAGAGCGTAACTGTAAATGTGAAATATTCAATAAAAGGTATTACTAATTTGAAACCAGATCAAGATTTAAAATTAAATTCTGGTGATGCAGTTAAGGTTGAATTTGATTCAGAAGTAGGATTAAAGAAAGCAGCATTTAGAATTATTTCTCCTATAGGTAATGTAAATAAGACTAATAGTATACAAACAGTTAATGAATCTGCCATTGAAATGCCAATGAAAGAGGTAGTAGATAAAGATGGAAAAGGTATAGGGCATTATGTTGGAAAATGGATTGTTTCAAAAGACATTGTATTAAACGGTGGACAGATAGAGGTTACAGTTGAGGACAATAATGGAAATAAATTGACCAAGATGACTGAGGGAAGATTGTATGTTAATACAAAAGTTGTAAAACCGACACCAGTAGTAAAAACAGCACCAAAATTAACTGCAGACAAAAAAGATAACAGAATAGGAAAAACAATCAACATAACCTTCAAAGACGATGCAAAATGGAGAGGCTCAATAACAAGCATAACAGTAAACGGAAAATCAATAAAAGGAAACTACAAAATAGATAAAGGAAACATAGTAATAAACGGAAAAGTATTTACAAAGGCTCAATCCTACAAGATCGTAATAAAAGCAAAGGGTTACAAAGATGGACAAGTAACACAGGTTATTATTCCAGAAGTAAAACCTGCACCAACATTAAAAGCAGACAAAAAAGATAACAAAGTAGGAAAAACAATCAACATAACCTTCAAAGACAATTCAAAATGGAGAAGCTCAATAACAAACATAACAGTAAATGGAAAATCAATAAAAGGAAA
>NZ_NTZO01000120.1 GCF_002559405.1 Bacillus sp. AFS001701
ACGTCTTAAGTGCAATTCTTTAAGAATGTTTAAAAAACGCAAAAAAAGACCTTTAAGGTCCTTTCAGAATAGAAATTTTGTACTCCATCTACACACTGAAAGAACCTTAAAGGTCCATTTAAATTCCCCGCCAACTCACTTATTCTTTGTTCATAATCTATTTAATTGTATTTTCAATATAAGATCACAAATCGAAAGACAATCAATTTCTTTAAACTTGAACGACAGACCATTCGTCATCTTTCTTTGAATAAGTTAAATTTGCAATATGATTTGTAAGGTCACGATACTCTTCCACATTTTCTAAAATTTCATCTACACCAGAATAAAAATCAACTCGGAAAATAGGAATTTCGATTACTTTTCTATTTTCAACTCTCTCACTTAGATCTATTATTAATCCATCCTCCATTAAAGGGTATAATGTCAACATTAATTTAATATTGATTGGATTAATTTGTTTTGAACGATTAAATATATTTAAACTTCTTCTCTGAAGTTGTGTAATTTTATATGATATGACATTACAAAGCATAAAAATAAAGTCATTAGTTCGTTTATAATAAACCTTTTGATACATTCCATCACTTATGTTCATGTATGCAAAAGAATTGTTTAATCTTGGTATAAAAGGTTTTTGTAATGGTTCTTTTTTGTGAGCAAGATACAGTAATTCTGCAATTTCTTTAGGCTCTAGCTCATCTAGATCTGCTAATTCTTCAAAATCGATCCAACATAGGTCATCATGTTCACTATGTTCTAATATAAATTGATTAATATATTCTCTTTCAACATAATAAAAAGAAGAATTTAAATTAAATTCGGACCATTGAATATCGTGTTTTAGCAAAAGAATGTTTTGAAGAGGAAAAGGAAGTCCTTGAACAAACTCTTTATAATTTATGCCTGATGTTATAAAGCAATGATTATGGTTATCACCGTAAATATAGATAATCTCCTTTATTGAATCAATTCCCGCCAACGATATTGCCACCTTTAATTTTTTTCTTTATCATATCATACTTTATACTAAATTTATCATCAAAAATGATAAATTTAATTCTTTTTACCTAATATTTTTTTACATTTTTTACCAAAATATCGCACTCTACCTCAAAATGATCTTATACAGGAGGCCTACATAAGGATGTAGTTTTTGTTTGAATTGGTTCTTTCGTAACAGAACGAATACTCCATTCTCCGTCATCATTCGAAAAATTAAATTTAACAAGAGTGTACGGTGGTTGTTGATCTTGTTTATATGCAACTAATTGAATTGTTGCTCCGAATACGTATGTACCATTATATTTCTTTTTTATATTTGTTATTGTCGCACAATTATATTGTTCTCCTGGACCGAACATTTTATATAATCGGTTATTTATACTAGGAAAAAGAATTGATAACACTGCATCTTCTAAGACTTCATTTTGTACCGCAAATGCATTTGCCGGTTTTGATGTCGCAATTAAGCATATTAATAGTACGATAATAAATCCTCTTTTCATTTATAATCCTCCATCTTAAGGTTTTAACAAATTACTTAGTATCTATTCTTTACAATTTACTGATGGTTATGAAAGAGAGTTTAAATGAATCCGGGAATAGGAACTTTATGGAATAATAAAAAAAGAAGACCATGAAAAGTTTTTTTCTTTTCGTGATCTTCTTATAACAACGCTATTGATGTTCCCAATAATATTTACTCAAGATATCAGAGAGCAAATCAATTGTTCTATAAAGTTCCGGTAACGTATTATCGACTCCTCCTACTTCGATTAATATGGAGTGCGGTGATAGGTCTTGGTTATAAACGCCATTTCCTTGTTTATAGTTTTTACTAAATATTCCTCTTGTTAAACCTTTGTTAAATTTCATAATTTCACTATTTAAATCTTTAGCTAACGCTAAGTTCTTTCTATAATTTTTGTTTTCTACTCCAACTATAAAGTATAACTTTGCGTACTTTTGCCCATTAATCTCAGTAGTTGTCACATTTTTTCTTTGATCATCTCGATGTATATCAATAAGATAATTTAAATCTTGATCTTGAGAAAGCGCGTCTTGTACAACCAATCTAGACATTTTATATGAACTTCCCCAATTCCAATTTCTTTTCGTTAATTCGGCTCCAATATTTGTTTTATCGTCAATCGCACCGATTCCATTTGCTTCTAAATTCTTTTTCAATCGTTCCCCTAATAAGCTTACATTTACTTTTGGAGAAGAAGCTTGATTTGGCGACTTTGCACCTGGTATTAGAGGTAAAAATGATTCCCAGCTATGTGTGTGATAAATAAAAAAGACATCTTTTCCATTTGTAGTTTTTGAAGGTGGATTTGCTGGATTTTTGATTGGTTCATTCACTGGATCTTTAACAGTTGGATCTTGGTTAATTTCATCGAGTGTTAAGCTTGATTCTATTGGAAGATTCGTGAAATCAATCCCTTCTCCAGCAACTAAGATATTATTTTCGAATTTTGTCATACTAGATATTTCATGTACTAATAAACTTTTTGGATCGTACAGTCTAATATTTGTAATAAATGAAAAAAGTATATTACCGATAGGTTGTCCATTTTTAGTAGAATCGTCACCTACCTTAAAATGACCGTTTTCATATTCAAACGCTTTAATAAATCCCTCATAGCTCATTTTTTCAAACCATTGATGCACATAATATGATTTAGTATTTTTCATTGATGTCACAAATAAACTCGCTAACAAAAATAATAAGACAATGCCTACAAAGACACTTGCCGTTACACGTTTAAGATTAATAGATTTTATATATATTGATTGTCTCATTAAATCACCTCTACTAAAACGTATGTACAAGCCCTATAAAATAGAATGAAAAAATGATTAAATCCTATTAATTACTTTACCTATATAAACGAGTGTGATTAGAATATGAAATTGTTCGACACTTCAGCATTTTAAACAACTTATTTATTTATTAGCAAAAAAAAGAGATGCCTTAAAATGACATCTCATAAAAAAGTTCGTAATTCAATTAGTGTAAAAGCTCTTTTTTAAATTGATTACATATTATTATTATTGCAACGATTAAATTGCGTGAACGGATTTACAACGCAACTATTTCTTGCAGCTTCTAATTGAGTATCACAAAATGAGTTTGTTGCTGGTGATACCATACTGTTATTCATATTTCTATTTCTTCTACAGCCACTTCGTCTATTATTATTCATATTTCTGTTTTCATTTCTGTTTTCATTTCTGTTTTCGTTTCTGTTTCTGTTTGAATGGCCATTATTCATATTTTCACTCATTACTCTGTTATTGTCATTATTTCTATGACAATCACATTCATTACATGGTCTACGAACTTCAACAAACTCTCTCATATCTCTAACTGGTGATACTTCTTCTCTTTCTTCTCTTTCTTCTCTTTCTTCTCTTCTACGATTGCAACCACAAAATCCCCACATTTAAGAACACCTCTATAATTATTTATTGTACATTTATAACATACGTAGAAATTTAGATATTGAATGTGTACATGTCTAGATATGAACAAGTTTTTTATATTATTTTTCTATTTTTAATGTCACTGCGGTAAATAAAATTTCAAAAGTAGTCTTTTTTATAAGAATTTGTTAGTTGTTTATCCTAAAATTTTAAAAAAAATGAGCCAATTAGGCTCATTTCATTGTGTAGACAAAGTTCTAAAAACCTGATTTTCAGACTGATTGCAAGCGCTTGTCTCTCGAGGCGCGAAGTCTGGTGAGGAGCGGAGTTACCCTAAAACGGTAATGAGCACCGCAGACAGACGAAGCAACGAAGAAAGCGAGCTTTTGGCGGGCAGTCTGAATAGAGCCAATTAGGCTCATTTTACTTGTTACGGTATACATACGCATCTTTTGGTGGTTGAATTTCCTTAATATTAGTGACGTCTAAATAAGGAATGTTTACTTTAAATGGTTGATAGTACATTTGTTGTATATTACCAGTAGCTTCAATCCATTGATCATTTTTTAACGTTTTTCCATCAGGCAAATCAATTAGCACTCCATATACACCGGAATCGGCAACACAGTGAATAATTCCAAATCTAAATAAGAAAACCTGATTCTTTTTTAGTCCTTTTTCATGATAGATAAAGCCTTTATAGGTTAATTGCTTTCCTAAATATTTTCCAGGCTCATCATATAAAACTTCCATTCCTTTAAGAAAGTCATAATCATTTAGGACAATGCTTTTTTTATTTATATATTCTTTTGATTCTTGCTTAATTAATTTTTGATATCCTTCTTGCCCATAGTAGACACTTAAATCAGGCTTTAAATACTGCCTTTGCATAAAAGGATCATTATTACCCGGTTCTGAAACAGGGAAATGAAACCCTTTTGCTTGTACAATCGTAGAGTCCAAAGTTGCAACGGGCAAAAATATACCTGTAAACAATGGAAAAATGAAAACTAAGCCATTTAAAAACTTTTTAAACCCTTTTGATTCTTTATGAACATGTCCATGTACACAAGTATGATCACAATTATGATCATGATGGTGGCTATGGTCGTGGTCATGATCGTGGCTATGCTGTTCATCTTCATCATGACTTGTTCTTAAAGTATGAATTACTTGAATTAAAGTTAGAAATGCAAATAATATCCCAGCTGTCAGAGATAAATAAGAGTATTTCATATTAATATATTTTGAGATCGTACCTTTAATATGCAATTGCATTAAAAAGAAGGTAAATCCTAATAGTACATATGCTCTTGCCATATTGATTCTCCCTTAAATGAATAATGTTGTGAAAAACGTTAATACAATAACTAACCCAATAATAATGAATACATATCGACTTTTGAAATGTTGGAATAACATTAATGTATTTTTTATATCGATCATTGGACCAATAACCATAAACGCAACGATTGAGTTTAAAGAAAATGTACTTTGAAATGAGGATGCTACGAATGCATCAGCCTCAGAACAAAGAGATAAAATAAAAGCTAATGCCATCATTACTAGAATACTAGCAACTTGTCCATTACCTATATGCATTAACGTTGAAGTTGGAATAAATGTTTGTACGAATGCTGCAATAAATGCACCTAAAATTAAAAACTTACCCATAGAGAAAAATTCTTCTATAGCATGTACACAAACACTCCATAATTTTTTCCTAGCAGGAATTGAATGATCAACTGGAATTGTAACTAGATCTTGTTTTAATGGATTCTCGATTTTTAAATATGATAATACGATTCCTATTATATAAGCAATGATCATAGCAGCTCCAGCACGATAAATAACCATTTCAATATTATTACCAAATGCAATAAATGTTGCAAACAGTACAATTGGGTTAATAATTGGCCCTGTTAACATGAACGCCACCGCTACATAGTGTGGCACACCTTTTTTTATCAACCTACTTACAATTGGTACAATTCCGCACTCACAACCTGGGAAAATAAATCCCAATAAAATAGCTACTAATACTGCCAGATATCTATTTTTGGGTATTAACTTAGATAACATTTCCTCAGTAATAAATATTTGAATGATGCCCGATATAAAAACACCAATTAAAATAAATGGCAATGCTTCTACTACAATCGAAATAAAGATCGTATTCATTTGTAAAAACGAATGATAAAAATTCGTACTCATACTCTCTCTCCCATGTACTTTTAAAAATGAAAACTCACAAAACCTCCGAATGACCGGCGGCTTTGTGAGTTAAAAGTACCTTTTTTTCCAAAATATTAGTGCAATAGTTGTTGATAATATTGCAGATATACCAATTACAATTGGAAATGCATGTGGTATATTTGCTAATGGTATATGATCAACGTTCATCCCATAAAAACTAGAAACCATTGTTGGGATTGATAAAATAATTGTAATAGAAGTTAAAAATTTCATTACAATATTTAAATTATTTGAGATAACT
>NZ_NTZO01000121.1 GCF_002559405.1 Bacillus sp. AFS001701
ATATATCATTATAATTTTTATCATAAGCTACTTTATTAGTTTATTAAATTTAATTGAACAAATTGTTCATTTCTTTAAAGGCCTGATTATAGGCATGACATATAGTGTAGTTACACTGCTTTCGATTTATGATCCTGCAAGCTTTTTTATTGATGAGAAGATAATTAGTTCATTTTTAGTAATACTACTTACTTTCTTTTTAAGTAAATCCTATTATGAAAAAATGCGTTATATAACAATTGGTCTAGTTCAGGGAGACATTTTTAATTATTTTACATTTAAGTCGATTAATTTTAAATATATAATTGGAGATTTAAATTGGTTTGATACGTTATTTATGTCCATTTTATTATTGTCAGCAATTCAATTCATAGTAATTTACGTATCAAAAATAAGTCACAAAAATAGAAATTTATTAAAAAGTTGAAGTGTATTGGTCTTTTCTCATATTTTTTGTTAAAATAGATAAGTTATTTAAATAAATCAATTTTTAAAACTAAACTAAAACTCATTTAGATGATTTAAATGGTACATAGTTATGCTAGGAAGGATGAATTAAATGTCTAAACCGACAGTTGCAATAGTTGGACGACCAAATGTAGGGAAATCAACTATTTTTAATAGGATAGTGGGAGAAAGAATTTCAATTGTAGAAGATATTCCAGGGGTTACTCGTGATCGTATTTACAGTTCTGGAGAATGGTTAAATCAAGAATTTAGTTTAATCGATACAGGTGGAATTGACATTGGTGATGAGCCATTTTTAGAGCAAATTCGTCAACAAGCTGAAATCGCAATAGATGAAGCGGATGTTATTATTTTTCTAACAAATGGCCGAGAGGGTGTTACAGCGGCAGATGAGGAAGTTGCTAAAATCCTTTATAAAACAAAAAAACCAGTAGTATTAGCAGTTAATAAAGTCGATAATCCTGAAATGAGAAGTGATATTTACGACTTTTATGCATTAGGATTTGGAGAAGTATTTCCAATCTCAGGTTCACATGGTTTAGGACTAGGTGATTTACTTGATGAAGTTGTAAAACATTTCCCTGAACAAGAAGATGATCATTACGATGAAGAGACAATTAAATTTAGTTTAATTGGTAGACCAAACGTAGGGAAGTCTTCTTTAGTAAATGCATTATTAGGTCAAGAACGTGTAATTGTAAGTAATGTTGCTGGAACTACACGTGATGCTGTCGATACACCTTATTCAAAAGATGGCCAAGACTATGTCATTATCGATACAGCTGGTATGAGAAAAAAAGGTAAAGTTTATGAAAGTACGGAAAAATACAGCGTATTACGTGCTTTACGTGCAATCGAGAGATCAGATGTCGTCTTAGTTGTATTAGATGGTGAAGAAGGTATTATCGAACAAGATAAGAAAATTGCTGGATATGCACATCAAGCAGGTAGATCAGTTGTTATTGTTGTAAATAAATGGGATGCAGTAGAAAAAGATGAAAAAACGATGAATGAATTCATTGAAAACATTCGAGCACATTTCCAATTCTTAGATTATGCTCCAATTGTATTCCTATCAGCTAAAACGAAGAAAAGAACTCAAACTTTATTACCAATGATTAATAAAGCTTGTGAAAGCCATAGTTTACGTGTTCCAACAAATGTATTAAATGATGTTATTATGGATGCAATTGCGATGAATCCAACACCAACACATAATGGACAAAGATTAAGAGTGTATTATGCAACTCAAGTAGCAATTAAACCACCTACATTTGTTGTTTTTGTAAATGATCCTGAATTACTTCACTTTAGTTATGAGCGTTTCTTAGAAAATCGTATTAGAGATGCTTTTGATTTTGAAGGATCTCCAATTAAGATTATCGGTCGTGCACGAGCTTAAATTCGATGTAAAATATGGATTCTTTATGAAGGGGAGTGTTGATTTGGAAAAAATCGCTGTTTTAGGTGCAGGTAGTTGGGGTACTGCTTTAGCCATGGTTTTATCAGATAATGGGCATACGGTGACTTTATGGGGAAATAAATCCGAACAAATCAATGAAATAAATGAACAGCATACTAATAAAAGATACTTGCCAGAAATTAGTTTACCTCAAAATTTAAAGGCATCGGTCAATTTAAAAGAAGCTATAAATGGAGCTAACTATATTTTGCTTGTTGTTCCAACGAAAGCAATAAGAGAAGTTTGCCAACAATTAAATAATGAATTAACGAACGAGGTTACAATAATCCATGCAAGTAAAGGGATTGAGCCTGACACATCTAAGCGTGTTTCAGAAATGATCTCTGAAGAAATTGATTCGAAATTCTTAAAATCAGTAGTTGTATTATCAGGTCCAAGTCATGCTGAAGAAGTTGCTTTAAGACATCCAACGACTGTAACATCGGCATCTAAAAATATGGAAGATGCGGAAATTGTACAAGAATTATTCTCAAATGGTTATTTCCGTGTATACACAAACGAAGATGTAATTGGTGTAGAAATTGGTGGAGCATTAAAGAATATTATCGCACTTGCTGCTGGTATTACTGACGGACTTGGATATGGCGACAACGCGAAGGCGGCCTTAATGACACGAGGACTTGCAGAAATTATTCGTTTAGGTAAAGCTATGGGAGCTAATACTCAAACTTTTGCTGGTTTAACAGGAATGGGCGACTTAATCGTAACTTGTACGAGTGTCCATAGCCGTAACTGGAGAGCTGGTAATTTATTAGGGAAAGGTAAATCTTTAGACGAAGTATTAGATAATATGGGTATGGTCGTTGAAGGTGTTCGCACGACAAAGGCTGCATATCAATTAGCAAAACAAGTAAATGTAGAGATGCCAATTGTTAATGAATTACACGCAGTATTATTTGAAAATAAAAATCCAAAATTAGCAGTTGATGCACTTATGTCTCGTGTAAAAAAACATGAGGGCGAAAGTACTTCAAATTATATAAGCGATCTTGCTGAGTAATTAATTTTATTTAAATATGGTCAGATTAAAAGCATTAAAACTCTGTTTTAGTGCTTTTAATTTGTAGACAAAGTACAAAATACTTGATTTTCAGACTGATTGCAAGCGCTTGTCTTTCGAGGCGCGAAGCCTGGTGAGGAGCGGAGTTACTCTAGACGGTAATGAGCACCGTAGACAGGCGAAGTAACGAAGAAAGCGAGCGTTTGTCAACAGTCTAAAAGCATTAAACCTTTGTTTTAGTGCTTTTTCTTTTATGGACTAAAATAGGCGTTTCACCATTTCTCTTTTTTTGCATAGCATATGTTGTATAGAAAAGAAGGAGGTTTGAATGGTGACTAATAATAATCCAAATGGTTTCTTCGATAAGATTGAAAAGAAAGCAAATGTAAGCAAATCAGATATTTTTAAAGTCGCTGATTCAGTAAAAGATGCAAACTTTAAAGATGAAGCAACTGTTAGAAAACTAGTTCGTCAAATTGCAATGATGACAGGTCGTCAAGTTTCTAAGGAAAAAGAAGATAAAATCGTTCAAGCAATTGTTACAAATAATATGCCATTAGATTTTCAATCATTAACAAATATGTTTAAACAAAAATAATTGGGCTTATTCTTCAGCGATGTATTTAGTGCATAATCATACATTTTCGCATACTATAGAATGACTTATACCGGATGTATTCTGGTGGGTGTTAGTCGAGGATGATTACGAAGCAATTGCCCCAGTTTGCTTCGAAGAAAGAAGGAGTATATTTTTACTTTTTCTTTCTTTTTATTTTGTCCTTATAAATATGTGATGGTCCTAAAGTCCTCCTTGGTTGGTTTTTATCAAGGAGGTATTTTGATGGTGTTTGTTTAGGTTGTACTTAGTGAATATGTTCTAATGGTTTTTTTATGAAGATGGAAATAAATTTATAACAGACAAGTATACGTAAGCATTAAATAAGTCGATAATGTCTTAATAGGATTAAAAAGATTTTAATTCAAATCATGTGATTATTTTGATACTATAATAATGGTAGAAAATACATAGGGGGAACATAATGAACGCGGCACATATTAATGAAATTATTTCTTTTGTAGGAATCGGATTAATGCTTTTATCATTATTTTTAATTTTCTTGAGTAGAAACAAAATAAAAATAAAATTTTTAAAAATGATTACAGCTTTCATTGCATATATGTCTTTAATTATTTCAGGGATTTTAATTACATATATCGTATTAAGCTGGCCTAGTTAATGAGTATAAAGGGGACTAACATGAAAAAGCTATTTCTTTCCATTCTAATGTGCTTTGTTATAAGTCTATTAAGTGGCTGTTTATATCCACAAGATAAACTTGCACAAAATCAAGTACCATATGATGATCAAGTGCAATCTGTTCAAACTGCAGTTAATAAATTTAAGGAAAACAATTCAGGCATGTTACCGATAAAAAATAAGGATATGAACACACCTATTTATATTAAATATCCAATTGATTTTACAAAACTAACACCTGGCTATTTAAGTGATGCACCTGGTAATTCATATGAAAATGGTGGTATCTTCCAGTACGTATTAGTAGATGCAGAGAAGAATCCGACTGTTAAATTAGTCGATCTTAGAATTGCAGAAAAACTAAGAGATGTTTCATTAAGAGTACAAGTATATAAAGATAAACATACTTACCCACCAATCAAGAAAACATTGGCTAATGGTGTTTTTCTATTAAACTATAAAAAGATGGGTTTCAAGGAAGAACCATTTGTAGTCAGTCCTTATAGTAATAAGAACTTACCAATCATCATGGGGAATGATGGGGAGTTTTATGTTGATTATTCAACTGATTTATATTCAAAAATGAAAGAAGCGAAAAATTATAAGTTTGGTGAAGATATTCGTTCTATCTTAGTAAAAGACTCACCAATCGTGCCTGCATACTCACTTCCATATACGATTAAAGATGGACAACCAGTATTTATAGAACAAAAATAAATAATATAAATCATAATCCTTTGATAAAAGAATACATTTTATCGAAGGATTATTTTATTTGATCCCAAGTGAATAAAAAGAAAAAATAAAAAATCTTGTCATAACTCACTAGGACAACATCATAGAATGATATTGTCATAGGTATACTACTTCAAGTCAATTATTCCCATGTATTGATAAATCAGGAGGGGAACACATGGAAAAGATAGATATTTTTAAAGACATTGCCGAGCGCACAGGAGGAGATATCTACTTAGGTGTTGTAGGTGCTGTGCGCACTGGTAAATCAACATTTATTAAACGCTTTATGGAAGCTGTTGTAATCCCTAATATTCAAAATGAAGCCGATCGTGCTAGAGCACATGATGAATTACCTCAAAGCGCTGCAGGTAAAACAATAATGACTACTGAACCAAAATTCGTTCCGAATCAAGGTGTAAAAATTCATGTAGCGGATGGGTTAGATGTAAATATTCGATTAGTAGATTGCGTTGGTTATAGTGTGCCAGGGGCTAAAGGATATGAGGATGAAAATGGTCCTAGAATGATTAGCACTCCTTGGTATGAAGAACCGATTCCATTTAATGAAGCGGCAGAAATCGGTACAAGAAAAGTTATTCAAGAGCATTCTACAATTGGAGTCGTTGTAACAACTGATGGCACAATTGGAGAAATAGCTAGATACGATTATATCGAAGCAGAGGAACGAGTAGTTGCTGAATTAAAAGAAGTTGGAAAGCCTTTCATTATGGTGATCAACTCTTCTCAGCCATATCATCCTAATACAGAAGCACTAAGACAAGAACTATCAGAAAAGTACGATATTCCTGTCATCGCATTAAGTGTTGAAGCAATGCGCGAAGGAGATGTAATGAACGTACTTCGCGAAGCTTTATACGAATTCCCAGTCCTTGAAGTGAACGTTAACTTACCTAGCTGGGTATTAGTTTTAAAAGAAAATCACTGGCTACGCCAAAGCTACCAAGAAGCAATTCAAGAAACAGTTAAAGATATTAAGCGATTAAGAGATGTAGATTATGTAGTTGGCCAATTTAGTGATTATGAATTTATTGAACATGCACAACTTGCTGGAATAGATATGGGGCAAGGGGTTGCTGAAATTGATTTATCTGCACCAGATGAGTTATATGATCAAGTCTTAAAAGAAGTAGTGGGAGTAGAAATTCGTGGTAAAGATCATTTATTAGAATTAATGCAAGATTTCGCTCACGCAAAACAAGAGTATGATCAAGTAGCAGATGCCTTAAAAATGGTTAAACAAACTGGCTATGGAATTGCTGCACCTTCGCTTTTAGATATGAGCTTAGATGAGCCAGAAATTATACGTCATGGTTCAAGATTTGGAGTCAAATTAAAAGCAGTAGCACCTTCGATTCATATGATTAAAGTTGATGTTGAGTCAACGTTTGAACCAATCATCGGAACTGAAAAACAAAGTGAAGAACTTGTTAAATACTTAATGCAAGATTTTGAAGATAATCCATTATCCATCTGGAACTCAGATATATTTGGACGTTCATTAAGTTCAATTGTACGAGAAGGCATCCAAGCGAAACTTTCACTAATGCCAGAAAATGCAAGATATAAATTGAAGGAAACTTTAGAAAGAATTATTAACGAAGGAAGTGGCGGCTTAATTGCAATTATCCTTTAATCATTAATTGATCAGGTGGTAAAAACCATCTGATTTTTTTTGTTTTAGCGAAATATTAAGATTGATTTTTTAAAAATTTTAAATC
>NZ_NTZO01000122.1 GCF_002559405.1 Bacillus sp. AFS001701
TGGTAACAAGAAGTATTTTTGGTAAAAAGAAAAAAATTTGTAAATAAATGTATAGAATAAATTTTTAGAATCATACTATCTTTAATCTGATAAACAACATCAGAGCATCCAAAAGACAAAGGAGTCGACAACATGGCAAACAGAAGATCTTCAAATCAATATGCTTCACCAAATGCAAGTTCAGCAATTGAGCAAATGAAGTTCGAAATAGCTTCTGAATTTGGAGTTCATTTAGGACCAGACACAACTTCACGCGCTAACGGTTCAGTTGGTGGAGAAATTACGAAGCGTCTAGTTCAAATGGCAGAACAAAGCCTAGGCGGATACTCTCGTTAAATAAAAAATGAGGATGGAAAGCAAACTTTCTATCCTTTTTTTATTGTCTAAAAACAACTAGATCCATCCAGTAAATCGTTATCTATTTACATTTAAACAAGACTAAAAACTACTATATACTTGCAAGGGAAACAAAAACGGGGGATAATAATATCACTGGATGGTGATAAATGATGTCAAGTTGTAAAAATTCCGTTACACCTAAGTGGTTCGGATTTGCTATTCAGGCATTAGTTTTACTAGCAACAACAGAAGGGGTTACACCAAGTAAAGCAATCGCAAAACATATTAGATCAGGTGTTTCATTTATGAGAAGAATCATGGCTCCCCTCGTAAAAGAAAAAATAGTAGAAGCAAGAGAGGGACGAGATGGCGGCTATTTATTAGCTAAGTCACCTGAGGAAATTACCTTAAAACAAGTCTACATTGCCCTACAAATGACAGAACCTCTATCAACCGCACTAATTGAATCCACATCTGACTGTACTAGTGGACGTGTAATGAACAACGTATTTTCAGACTTTGCAATTGAAGCAGAAGAGCACTTGCTTGGCTTTTTATGTAACTATACTTTGGCGGACTTTGTAAGACGTGCCAGTCATAAAACGATCGAATCACTTTGAAAATATCGTACATTTGGATGTACGATATTTTTATTTTGTAAAAGTGCCATCGCAAATAAATTTCAGGAATCGCAATTAAAAAAGTAGAATAGCAATTAAATTTGGTAAATCACAAATAAATATAGCGTAATCGCTAATAAAACAATAAAAGAGTATAATTTACGTGAGAAAATATTAAATTTTTGAATCAATTGAAGTGATTTTGTTCACATACATGATCGATTGGACTTTTTTTTTGATAAACTTCTTTCTCCCAACGAATTTCAACAAGCCTCAAAATTCTAACCTTGAGTAAATGATTAATCAAAAATAAAAAAATGCACTTGAAATGAGAACAGTTATCGCATATACTGTACTTAAATCAAAGACACTTACAAAAAGTAACCAACTAATATCAAGCACACTATTTTTTTGCGTATTACTGTTTCTAAACTAAGAACAGTAAGGAGTAGTTGAAAACTAAAAAAATAACCGTACTTAATATAAGTTCAGTAAAAAGCAAACAAAAGGGAGAGATTTTTAAATGAAATGGTTTACTCGAATTATTCAAGGGATATTAATTATTGCATTTCTAATGTCTGGATTTGTGAAATTAAGTGGCAATACTCAAATGTTACATGATTTTAAAGAGGTTTATAGTTATTCAAAAAGTATGATGTATACGATTGGTTCATTTGAGGTGATAGGTGCAATTGGTTTATTAGTTGGTTATTGGAAGTTGATATTAGGTAAGCTTGCTTCAGTTGGATTAGCAATTATTATGGTAGGAGCTGTATTTACTCATTTACATGCGGGTCAAGGCATGAGTGTTGCAATGGTTCCATTTGTTCTGTTAGTGTTAACATTAATTGTACTATTTTCTAGAGGAGGTAAATTAAAATGAATTTTCATCAAAAGCCAAAGGTTTATGCTCCAACAGTTGAATTAAAAGTTGCAAATTTAGAGCGTTCATTAGCGTTTTATCAAGAGGTTATTGGTTTAAAAGTTATAGAACATTCAACTACAAATGCTAGTCTAACAGCGGATGGGGTAAATGTTTTAATTAAATTAGAGCAGCCAGACAATGTTGCACCTAAAAATGAGCAAAATACAGGATTATATCATTTTGCGTTATTAGTACCTACTCGAAAAGATTTAGGTATCGTGCTTAAGCATTTGATTGAAACTAGAAATCCACTTCAAGGTGGTTCGGATCATTTAGTCAGTGAAGCGATCTATTTAGCGGATCCAGATATGAATGGTATTGAAATTTATGCAGATCGTCCATCAGAGAATTGGCAATGGCATAATGAGTATGTCGTTATGGACAGTAAACGATTAGATGTAGAGGGACTTTTAACACTTGCTGAGGGTGAAGATTTTACTGGTCTACCGTCAGGAACGATTATGGGGCATATCCATTTACAAGTTTCTGATTTAAATAGCACAGAGAAGTTTTATTGTGAAGGGCTTGGATTTGATGTTGTAACGAAATATGGAAGCCAGGCATTATTTATTTCAACTGGCCGTTATCATCATCACATCGGTTTAAATACTTGGCATAGTGCAGGAGGAGTTGCACCTTCTGACAGCAGTGCAGGATTAAAGAATTTTACATTGTTATATCCAAGTGAAGAAGAAAAATCCGTGGTAGTAAATCGTTTAAAGAATATGGGAGCTCTTGTTTTTGTAGAAAATGGCGTTACATTTACAAAGGACCCTTCAGGCATAACAATCCAACTATTAGTTGGTAATGAAAAATAAAAATACAAAAAATTTGAGTATCAGACTGATTGCAAGCGCTTGTCTTTCGAGGCGTGAAGTCTGGTGAGGAGCGGAGTTACCCTAGACGGTAATGAGCACCGCAGATAGGCGAAGTAACGAAGAAAGCGAGCGTTTGGCGGGCAGTCTGGAGAGACATTTTCAACTACAATGTTGTGAATGTCTCTTTTTTTCGTTTCTATTTTTTAGTTGCTTTCTATCATATTTCTTCAATAAAAATAATATATTTGAACAACATGTACATTTACTAACTATGGGAGACGGGAAGAAAAAGGGAGAGTGAAAAAGTGTTACATATTGTGGTTTGTATAAAACAAGTGCCTGATACGAAGATCATTAAGATGAATCCTAAAACGAATACGATGGACCGTGCAAGTGCTCCAGCAATATTAAATCCGTATGATGCTCATGCTGTTGAGGAAGCTGTTCGAATTAAGAATAAATATGGTGGAACAGTTTCGGTTATTACCATGGGGCCGCCACCTGCTGTAAAAGCTATCAGAAAATGTATTGAAATCGGTGCAGATGAAGGGTATATGATTTCAGACCGTGCATTTGCTGGGGCAGATACTTTAGCGACAAGTTATGCTTTGACAAAGGCGATTGAGAAAATAGGACAAATTCAAGCGATTGATTTAATCATTTGTGGAAAGATGACAATTGACGGTGATACTGGACAAGTTGGACCAGGTATTGCACGTCGTTTAGATATACCGCCGTTAACATCAGTTAAGAAGGTTCAAGAAATTAATAAAGATGAAGGTTATGCAATTGTTCATCGAAAAATAGAAGATGGCCATGAAGTGATTAAAACGAGTTTGCCTTGTTTATTTGCAGTTGAGAAGGAAATCAATGAAGTTCCTTATTCATCACTTACAAATATGATAAAAGCTGCAAGGTATAACCCGACCATTTGGGCCGTGAAGGATTTAGAAGATATTGATATTAAACAGTTAGGTCTAAAAGGTTCACCAACAATTGTATCGAAAGTATGGGCTCCACCGAAGGCTAAAGGTGGAACGGTTTTTGAAGGAACTTCACTAGAAAAAGTAAATGAACTAATGAAGATTTTAAACGAGAAGAAAGAGTTATTTGAAGTGAAAGGAGGGGTATAAATGGATTTCTCAGAGTACAAAGGTATTTGGGTGTTTATTGAAGAAAACGATAAAGTCATAGCACCCGTGTCACTTGAATTGCTTGGAGCTGGTAAAGAATTAGCTGAAAAACGTGGTTGCGAATTAGCAGGATTATTAATTGGTGAAAATGTG
The DNA here is from genome assembly GCF_002559405.1 of Bacillus sp. AFS001701. Lineage (GTDB taxonomy): Bacteria > Bacillota > Bacilli > Bacillales > Bacillaceae_G > Gottfriedia. Next base: position 3,989 of record NZ_NTZO01000122.1, read on the forward strand.
AAATCATTAGCCCCTACGTTATTTGAATACGGTGCTGACATCGTTTATGTATATGATGATCCAATTTTTAAAGATTATCGTACTGAGTCTTATATGAAAGCAGTACTTGAATGTTGTAACAAATATAAGCCCGAAATCTTATTGTATGGTGCAACTTCTAAAGGGAAGGATTTAGCAAGTGCAGTTGCAACTGACTTACCTACAGGTTTAACAGCCGATACAACTGTATTAGATGTTGAAGAAGATACAGGACTATTATTAGCTAGTCGTCCTGCATTTGGTGGAAATATAATGGCAACTATTCTTTGTAAGAAATATAGACCTCAAATGGCTACAGTTCGTCCGAAGGTAATGAAAGCGCTCGCTCCGATTCCTGGTGCTGAGGGAGTTGTGATCGAAGAGGAAATTGATTTAAAAGAAGAAGATATTCGTACAAAAGTATTAGAGATTGTACGTGCAACAACTAAGAAAGTTCGCATTGACGAAGCAGATATTATCGTGGCTGGTGGTAAAGGGTTAGGTAGTAAAGACGGATTTCAATTGATTCATATGTTTGCAGAATCGATTGGAGCGGCTGTTGGAGCAAGTCGTGATGTAGTTGAAGCTGGCTGGGTTGAACATCATCATCAAGTTGGTCAGACTGGCGTGACGGTTACTCCAAAAATTTATTTTGCAATTGGGATATCTGGTGCAATACAACATATTGTTGGGATGCAAAATTCAGGTCTCATTATTGCGATAAATAAAGATCCGAATGCGGCAATTTTTCAATCTTGTCATTACGGCATCGTAGGAGACGCATTTGAAATTGTACCAATGCTGATTAACCAATTTCAAGAAAGTTTTTCTTTAAAGGAGGAAAATCACGATCATGCCGGAAAAATTTGATGTAATTGTCGTTGGAGCAGGCCCAGCAGGAATTTCATGTGCATACGAGCTCGCAAAAAATGGTGTTAATGTTGTTCTTATTGAAAGAGGAGAGTATCCTGGTTCGAAAAATGTTATGGGTGGCGTATTGTATCGTAAAATGATGGAGGACGTTATCCCTGAATTTTGGAAGGATGCACCAATTGAACGTGTGATTGTAGAGCAACGAGTTATGATGCTTGATAAACAATCCGCTACAACCTTTGGATATAAAGGTCTTGAATTTGCTGAAGAACCTTATAATAATTTTACGGTTCTTCGCTCAAAGTTCGATCAATGGTTTGCTCAAAAAGCAGTAGAACAAGGTGCATTATTAATCAATGAAACAGTGGTACTCGAGTGTATTGTTGAAAATGATATGGTAGTTGGGGTAAGAACGGATCGACCAGATGGTGATTTATATGCCGATGTGGTAGTACTTGCTGATGGCGTAAATTCACTTTTAGGAAAATCTTTAGGTTTCCATAAAGAATGGAGACCAGATGAAGTCGCTTTAGCTACAATGGAAATATTAAAGCTGGATAGTAAAATAATTCAAGATCGATTTGGTCTTGAAGGTAACCAAGGGGTAGCAATCGAGCTATTTGGAGATGCGACAAAAGGCATAGTTGGCACGGGATTTTTATATACCAATAAAGATTCTCTTAGTATTGGGGTCGGTACATTATTATCAGGAATGATTGAAAACAAATTGAAACCTTATGATTTACTTGAATACGTTAAGAATCATCCGATGATAAGACCATATATTCAAGGAAGCGAACCGCAAGAATACCTTGCCCATTTAATTCCAGAAGGTGGGTACAAATCAATTCCTAAATTGGTAGGAAACGGAGTATTAGTAATTGGCGATGCAGCACAATTAGTAAACGCAATTCATCGTGAAGGCTCAAATATGGCAATGACATCTGGAAGATTAGCAGCTGAGACCATTATCGAAGCAAAAGCGATTGATAACTACTCTGATGTTGCTTTAAAACCGTACGCTGATAAATTACTAAATAGCTTCGTAGGACAGGATTTGAAAAAATATAAAGATGCAACACATCATTTTGAAAAATTCCCTCAATATTTCGAGCAATATATTCCACTATTAAATAAATCTGCCAGCCAAATGTTTACAGTAGATGGTAAATCTAAATGGGAAAAACAAAAGAATATTATGAGTAATATAGGAGGAGCAAAGGCTAAACTTAAGCTTGCGAAAGATGTATACAAAGCATGGAAGGTGATGAAATAAATGAGTGAGACAAAAAAAGAAAGTACAATCGAAGAAAAGCAGTATCTCGTTCGTTTTAATGCCGATACAAAATCGCACTTAACTGTACTAGATTCCGATATTTGTATGACAAAATGTCCCGATAAAATCTGTACGATATTTTGTCCAGCTGATGTTTATAAATGGGAAAATATTCGAATGCATGTTGGATACGAGGGATGTCATGAATGTGGAAGCTGTAGAATAGGCTGTCCTCATCAAAATATTAAATGGGAATATCCGAAAGGTGGTCACGGAATTATATTTAGATTGGGGTGATCGAAATGTTCTCGATAGGCAACTATGTTATGTTTAGCTTAGATGGTGCTGTGGGAACGGTTATGGAAACTAAAGATAATCATTGCTTAGTAGCTTGGGAGGATCGTGTTTGTAGTTGGGCAAGTTTCGATCTACTAAGGAAAATTAGTTGCGCAGAATTAATTCAACTCTTCACTCCAAAATAATTCACCTTTTTTATATGGATCAATCTAAAAATGGGGGCTATATGAGAGGAGGTAAAACAACCTCTCATATAGCCCCCAATTACATATGAAAGCACGTCTAAATGCTATAACTGATTCAACCTCGAAATAAGACTTCTACTACTACTATTAAAAAGAAAAATTCTATCACATTAACCCGTATACCATAAAAACAATTCTATATGTTCCTTTTTCTATTTTCACTTTTTTTGGTTCTTGGATAGGTGCTTTATCAGATTTCGATTTACATCCTACTTTATTCTTACAGGATTTAATTAAGTTATCACTGTACTTAGGTTTAGATAATTTTATTTTTTCTTTTTGACCAGTTTCTAGTTTAGTGTGTTCAGTTTTATAAATTATTTTGGTTGGCTTAGTACTTGTGTCTTTTTCTGATGCTTCATTATGTTCTCTTTCATTTGAAGGATCTATAATAGAGGTAAAAATAAATAAAACAAATAAGGCCCCAGTAATAATAAAATTCTTTAAAGACTTTCCGTTCATTTTAAAGAAAGAAATAATCCCCTTAATAATAAAAAATAGGACTCCTATAAGACATAAAAATTCAATAAACGTGTACAATAGTTAGCCTCCCTATATTTCTCCACATACTAACTATTCGTTATAGAGGACTAAATTACCTTTTTAAAGTTAATTGGAGTGTTACTAAAGTATAGGGAAATTCCATCCGATGAAATAGTGAGTGCTATTTTCCTATATGTAACAATTCTTTTTTTAGTGCTTTAGTTGTTAGTATATGGGAATTAAAAAATGGAGGGGGATATACAATGCAGAACCTATTAGGCATCTAGTAAAATATTCATTAAAAAAATAACCACGTTAGAACTAATAGTTAATTTCTTTCGGAATCCACTAATATAATTTTTTCTTCTATACTTTCATACATGTCCACTCTAACATTTAATAGGAAGATTTCTATTAATATAGAAGTATTTAGACAAATTTTATCTAACACCTCACCACTTAAATGCAAAAGGTCCCCAGATTATTTAATTTAAAATACATTTTTACAGAAACCTAGGGGACACTAAAGATAATAAATTCATGTGCCAGCATTTCAAAACTATATACTTTCAAATGCTAATGTATTAATTGATATAGTCTCTAACAACTATATCTTTTTTATTTTGAAGTTTATAGGAAACGTCGAAACAGACATTAAGGTTAAAAGAATTAGAATTTACCAAAACTATACAATTCCAACGTAATAATAAAAAAAAGCAAAGCTATAATTAAATTCATTCAATAAAATACGAATAATATCATTGACTAAATAATAGATTGAATTTATATTTAATTTTAAATATTCGAACAATTAGGGGTGATTAGATGGGAAATGCATTAGTGTTTCAGTCAGATTTTGGATTACTAGATGGAGCAGTTAGCGCTATGTATGGTGTTTCTTGTAGTGTAAATCAAGAGATAAAGATTTACGACTTGACCCATGATATACCTCAATACGATATTTGGGAAGCTTCTTACCGACTTGTACAAACAATGAATTACTGGCCAGTTGGAACAGTATTTGTTTCAGTTGTAGACCCAGGTGTAGGCTCAGATCGTAGAAGTATAGTGGCTCGCACAAATACGAATCACTTCATTATAACACCTGATAACGGAACATTAACACATGTAGGCAAAATTTATGGAATCAACCAATTAAGAGTCATTGACGAAGAAATTAATAGACTACCAAATTCAAGCGAATCTTATACTTTCCATGGGAGAGATATATTTGCTTTTACAGGTGCAAGATTAGCTTCTGGAATAATTGACTTCGAAAATATTGGTCCAGAAGTAGATTCAAATTCATACATAAAATTACCAATTAAAGAATGTCATAGTGAAAACAATTCGATAACAGGAACAATTGATATACTTGATGTTCGTTATGGTAGTATTTGGACGAATATTGGTCGATCAGATTTTCTCAAACAAGGCATTTCTCATGGGGACTTTGTAGAAGTACTTATTTCGCACCAAGGAAGAAAAGTATACAAACAAGCTGTAAAATATGGAAAATCATTTGCTGATGTAGCAATTGGAGAACCAATCTTATATGCAAACAGTCTAGATCAAATGGCAGTTGCTGTAAATCAAGGCTCGTTTACTGATGAATACGGAATTGATACAGGTATAGAATGGGAAATAACACTTAAAAGTAAGTAAGGTGGGGTTAGTAGAAAAAGACTTAGTTTTCCTTATCCCCAAATTTTAGTAATTTTTTAATAAAATTTTAACTTAGAAGTTTACTTATATAAAGT
>NZ_NTZO01000123.1 GCF_002559405.1 Bacillus sp. AFS001701
TTAAAACTATCTATCTAAAATTTGCTCTTAATATTTTTAATTTCCGAAAAACAATTACTGTTAATTGGTATATTTAAAATTGTTGAAACAAATCGTTAATTAATTTAACAAAATGAATTTTAACCTCTATACCATTCCACTAAATTTTGTTTTCCCTATTGATCGTTTTTATTTCAACACTCTGAAAACAATCTAATGTAAGATTGGGTTTTGCTTTTTCCTTTTATCCTTCTCTTCTCGATTCTTAAAGAGAAACCTTTATCTTATCTGTTAAATTAAATGTTTCACCATTAATTTCTAATGATACTGGTGGACCGTATTCCTTTGTGACTGTTATCGATTTTTTGGAAATTGTTATTTCAAGTCTTGCTCCTTGCCATAGGAAAGGAAAAATCATTTTATCCCAATTTGAAGGTAATTTTGGATCAATTTTTAAACGGTTTATGTCCATGGAGATATTTGCAAAGCCAAAGATTGCTACTAGCCAATTTGCTCCCATAGGCGCAGCATGAATTCCATCATCTGAAGATTTTGGATTCGGTCCTAAATCGATTAAACATCCTTCTTGAAATAATTGGTAAGACTCTTCCTGATAGTCACATCTTGCAGCAACAATTGCATGAATTGCTTTACTTATTGGAGAATCATGAACAGTACGCTCTTCGTAGTATTCTAAATTCTTTTTAGCGATTTCCGTTGAAAATAAATCTGGGAAAAGATAGTGCAACATGACAACATCAGCTTGTTTTAATACTTGTAGTTCATAAAGTTCTTGTAGGGAATAATCTAATAGAATTTCCCGACTTGCAATGGATTGTCTATATTCAGTTAAATCAATCTCGGGTTTACTTAAAAATGTATCATCTTGTGGGATGACATTTTCATCATTTTGGCTTGGTAAATATAATCGTTTTAAAAAATCAGTACATTTTTGCTTTAATTCTGCATCAGGATCATTGTATTTTCCCATATAATTTAACGCATTCTGCACATTATAAAAAGCCATGTAATTCGTATAAGCATTATTATCTACTTGATCTGTGTATTCGTCTGGGCCGATGACATTTTTAATCATTAAATTTCCATTTGTATCAGTTGCCCTACTCACCCAAAAGCGTGCAGTTTCTTTGAGTAGCTCAAGCCCATCATTGGCCATAAAGCTTTCATCCAGCGTATTTTCATAGTATTGTACGACAGCAAATGCAATGTCAGCTACAATATGTTCACTTGATTTTGCTAAATTTGAGCTTTGAACGATCTCGGTTTTTGTATTATTCGCTGAACCTTTTTGTATTTCTTCTTTTCCCGTAAAAGCACTTGCCCAAGGAAATAAAGTACCCTCATAACCTGATTGGTATGCATTTATTTTTGCTTCTTTAATATGATGATAGCGATATCTTAGTAATCTTTTAGCAATATCTGGTTCAGTAAATAAGTGAAACGGTGCAATAAACATCTCTGTATCCCAAAATATTAAACCATTATTGCCCTCACCGGTTAATCCCCTTGCGCATATACTCAATCGATCATCATGTCCAGGAGTCATTGCTTCTATGTGGTACAAAGAAAAATCAAGAGCTAACTGATCCGCTTGATCTTTTGATGTTATGACTACCCTTTTTTGTTTCCAAAAATTCTGCCATTTGATTGTCGTACTATTTCTCAAATTATCATAACCCTCTGATAAAAATTTCTGTACAGTATTAACACAAGCTGCAGAAGGATCTTCCCGTAACATATCATTAGAGGTATAAACAGAGCTAATTTTTGAAAACTCAACAGTTCGATCAACTACGAGATCTTGTGTAATTGAGGCTAGAAGCTGATTATTTAACGTAAAATATGATACTTCACTCTCATCAGGAGTTACACAGCATGTTGCGATCGCAATTTTATGTTTAGTCTCAGTAGTTTGATAAACGCCATGCATAATTCTATTATCTATTATTCTTACTAATTCTTCTGTAAGTTCATTCTTTTGTTGACTGACACACTCTGCATTAATACCTGTTTTTATTTTAAGCTTGGCATTACAATCTAAAGCTGTGACAGTAAGTTTTGAAGCAAGTAAATGTAAATCATCCTTTGAAACAAAACGCTGAAACAAAAAGTGGAATCGATTTCCATCTTTATTCTTCCAAATTACCTCTCTTATTAATTCGCCAGTCAGCATATTTAATTTTCGATCATAAAATGTAAATTGACCAGTTGCATTCGAAAAAATATCACCATTTATTTCAATTTCCATTCCAATTAAATCTGGAAGATTCACTATCTTTGTCGTTTGACTTGGAGATAACTGATTATAGATACCTGCTATATACATCCCCCTACTTTGTCCTTCATAGTCTTCCTCATGACAAGATCTCAAACCTAAGTAACCATTACCTAATGCCATTAAACTTGCATATTTATTAATTAATTGCTCGTCAAATTCTTTTTCAGTAATCATATTTACTTCATTCATATTGTTAAATTCTCACCTTTATAAAAATTCATATAGTAAAAGTTTGCAATAAATCATCTTATTTTAAACTTGATATTATAAAAATAGTGGCTGTTTTGTTAAAAAATAGGATTACTGACAATAAAAAAAATCGTGTCACTGTTTCCAACACGATTTTTTCTTACAGTTCTTTATTAGTTTTTTGCCAGAGTTAATTGCCAAGATACACCATATTTATCATTCACCCATACAAACTTTTCACTGAATGGATATGATTGTAAAGGCATTAATACTTCACCATCTTGACTTAATTGTTTGTATGCATTTTCAATTTCTTCATTTGTTTCACAAGTCACATATAATGAAACAGCTGGTGTAAACGTAAATTTATGTTTTACAGTACTATCAATGCACATAAACTGTTGGCCGTTTAATGTGAAAGTAGCATGGATTACTTTCCCTTCAAACTCACCCATATCTGCTCCATAACGCGTAATATTCACAACCTCTGAATTGTTAAATAGTGACATATAAAAATTCATTGCTTCTTCTGCTTGTCCTTCAAACATTAAAAACGTTGTAATTTTTTGCATTTAAGTCAACTTCCTTTTTCATTTATATTAAAAATTCATTCTTAAACAATTTTGGTTTAAAGTGATTTCATTTCTTTATTTAATTTGTTAAAAATACTGTGAAGATCCTCTTTAGAGATTGTTGAATATAAATCTCCAATACTAATCTCACAATAACAAACTTCCTCATTAACTGGTCTTAAGTTACCGGTAATACCAATTTTTGTTTCTTCATGAATCGATTGAAGTATGTTTTTAACCTTTTCGATCGGAGCATTAAAATGGACATGAAACATATTTGAAACAGGAATAGTTGGGACAGTATTGATTGCTTGGCAACTATTAAAAAATTTGGCTAACTCTACTGCATCTTCATAGTATTGCCCCATTTTATTTGCTCTTTGATCAAAATAGTAATTTGCACTTATTATGTAAGGATAAAGACTAATTAAATCTCCTCCATGTCTTCTTTTCCAAACTTTTGATTCACCGATAAAATCTCGGTCACCAGCAAGAATTGCTCCCGCTATTCCCCCGATGCCTTTATAAAATGACATATAAACACTATCAAATAAGCTACATAATTCAGAAGCTGTCTTATTATAGTATGGGAGAATTTCCATTAATCTAGCACCATCTAAATGCAATTTAATTCCCTTTTCACGGCAGTATGAAGAAATTGATTCTAGAGTTTCATATGATGGTAGTTGTCCACCAATTTCTCGTTGTGGTAATTCTAGTAATAAACAAGAGATTTCCTCATCCATTGCTAAAACATCCTCTAACTCAATAACACGACTTTTATCTGCTAGTAAAATAGGCTGTATATTATGTAGTTTTTTCAAACCATCTTCTTCATGAATTTCTAAATGTGATAAAGGATGATAAGCAACTTTATTGATTCCTTTTTGATCACACCAAATTCTTAATGCGATTTGCTGAGCCATCGTACCGCTTGGAAAAAACACTGCTGATTCCTTACCTAAAAACTCAGCCATTTTTTCTTGAAAATCTTCAATAAAATTCCCTGCTCCATAAAGATCGCTTTCTTCACTACCATTGAATTCGTTTAGTGCATCCTTTAGTACTTGGATATTTCTAAATCCATTACCCGCTAATTGTTGGTTTGTATTTTTAAATGATTCTATAAAAGGATTAATGTTATTCAAATTGAACTCTTCCTTCCGGCTATTTAATTTACTGTTATCCCACTTAAAAAAATTCTCCATAACGACCAATAAATCCTTGAATCTTATAAAATTAGTAAGTTAATCGATAGACTAAAAATCTTTCATTTTGATTTTTCGTATAAGCATCTGCTAATAGGATCTCTTGTTTTAATTCAAAGGCAGTCTGGTTTTCTAAAAAATAAATATAATCATCAGAGCTATAATACAAAATAATTTCAACATTTCTTTTTGATTGCTCAACTGAAATTAAAATATTATTTATTATATTCATAAAAATTTGGATTGAAAATGGATTAAAAAAATAGAAACAATTATCTAATGGATTAATTTGATAATCTTCAGCCAAGCAGCAATAAAACAGGATCTTGTCTTCGCTGGTCTTTGTTTTTTTTATGTAATTCTTTTTATTTTCAATCGCTTCATTATAATATTTTTCACTCATTTCAATCCCAACAACAGTAGCATTAAATAAGCTATTTATATAGAAATTTAATCTTCCTTTACCGCATCCGAAATCAACTATTCGGTCATTGCTTGAAAGTATGTAGTGTTTAAATAGTTGTTGTAAAGCGCTATAAGGAGTTGGCTCATATCGATGATAATGAAAAGATTCGTTAAATCCTTTTTGCTCCCCCTCTGTTTTTATATTAAGCAGGTTATCATAATACTTATCATCCATTTTTCCACGACCATTCGAACTAATATTTTGTAAGTATCTTTATCATACCGTTTCTAAATAGTTCAGTCTAACCTTGCAAAAAGAAGCGTGTTATTTAAACACGCTTTAATTTAAACTTCTTACCCGCTGCAATATATTGTAATAACGATAGATCGTCTTCAATAATCATTCCTATTACATTTACTTTCTCATCACTTGGTAGATTAGTAAGCATAATTTGTAGCTCACCTCCATATCTGCCATATAATTCATTATCAATTGTCACAGATCCAACTGTGCGAGTAATTGTATTTAGCGGCTTTAAACTATTCTTACCAAAGCTTCCATATCGTCTAGACTCCATAGATCGAATGACGTCACGTGCGGGATCTTCTCGATTCGTATGAACTTGCTCCACTATTGAAAGGATTTCTTCTTCTTGTGAATACGGTCTATATCTTAATTCAATAAAATCCTTTGTTTTTGAAAGAGCCTCTATCGTTTCTATTTTTATACTAATATCACCAACTAAAACTTTATCGATGTAACAGTTTTGAGTTAGGTCTAAGTAAGCTAGCAGAGGGTTAATTCCACGATGTTTTTCTAATGTAGGTAGTCCTTTAAAAAGTGGTCCTCTCATTACATCATTTCCAGGAATAAATGCCATTGTAGAAATTCCAACGCTTTTTAACCATTTGTTTTTTTCGATTAAATAAGTTGTTGCTAATCCGGTTTCTGGACGGGGATAAAAATTATGCCAAGCTTCTACATTTTTAGTTTGTAATTCATATTTAAGCAATTCGTCTAAAAATGCAGGCGTAAGTGTACTAGCATTAAGTGCAATCTTCATTTTTTTAGAAAGGTCTGCTATTTGTTTTTCATTTAATCCGTAATCTACTCGTAATCCAGTAACTCCCCAATTTTGTAATTCACTAACGGATGAGTAATCTAACCCTAGATGTGTAAGTGATTTAGCTGAAATATCTGCCATAAGCTCCATTTCATTTTGCATTGCCCATGTACCAAGTAGTTGAAGAAGTGATTTATAAGTTGAAGGGTCATCTTCTGGTATGTGTAACGATGTAAAAATTGATTGAAATCCATTTTCTTTTGCTATTTCGATATATTTTTTATTCTTCTCAATATTTTTTTCAGATAAATAGATTGATATACCTAGCATAGTCTCTTTCCTTCTTCCCACTATTAGATTTATACTATTTGGTTATCATTTTAAACTTTCGAAATAAAAAGTCAATATAACACATTAGAAATACGAAATTATATTTCATAACAAATTAATCTATTTCTAGTTTGTCTAGTCGTTTCCTATTAATCACTTAAAAACAAAAAAAGAAAGACAACATTAAGTTGCCTTTCTTAAGTTCATTATTACTTATAAACTACGATTGATCCAACTGATTTGTCAGTAGATTGACCATTAACTCGAACTTTTAAACCAAAGTGTCCGATGTTACGACCAGCATCTGGTAAGAATTCGTTATTGTAGTCTTTGCTATCATTAAATAATGAGATACCTTCTTGACTTGGAGATTTCAATTCTTCCCCTGTTGAATATGCAATGTTATAACCTGATGTTGGATTTAATCCGAATGCTGCATCCGCTACATGGAAACGAGCACTAGCTTCAGCGCCATAGTTCCATAATAAATTAGTATCATCGTGAGCATCTACAACACCTAAGAAACCGTCACCTGGGTGAATACCTGTCCAGTTTTCTGTAAAGCTATCATCGACATACCATACTACTAAACCGCCATCGTAGCTTAATAGAGAGTTTCCGCGTTTAATATGTGCTAAACCTTCGTCAGCACCTTTATGATTACGCCACTCTAATAAGTAGTAATGATTTGCATATTTATTTCCATCGAATTTTGAAAATCCTTTTAATGTAAATGGAGAAGTTGCATTTTCAGCACCATCATCAACAATTGTAGCGCCATCTGCTACTACTTTAATATTGTCTGCAAAGAAACCAACGTTTGAAGTACCCCAGTCAGTTGCAGAACGTAAGCGAAGTTGAATTTTTTTGCCTTTATATGCTGATAAATCAAAGCTTTGTGCTTCCCAACCATTTGATTTTCCAGTGAAACCAGGCATTGAATTTAAGATTGTTGGATATCCTTCAGCTACAACATCACTTCTAGTGTGGCTGTTTCCTAATGATTTCCAAGTAGCTCCATTGTCAGTTGAAACTTGAACAAATGCGAAATCCCATTGTTCTTCCATATCGTACCAAGCGTCAAACGTTAATGTTGCAGAAGCTTTTCCTGTTAAATCTACATTCGTTACCATGCTGTTATCCATTTCGTCTGCTTGTCCACCCCAATATTCATAAGTGCCAGCAGCCGGTTTATTGATTGGTAAAACTTTTTTCGGTAAATTCACTTGAATTGCTTGGTTGTTTTGACCTAGTGGTGAATTTGCTTGATCTAATAAGAATTGAGTACCTTTTGTAGATACATCTTCCCAATTTACAACAGTTGGGTTAGTCCATTTTCCACCTAAAGTTGATTGGAAATATGATTTTGCCCAAGGAGAGAAACCTGTTGGCTCTGTTCCAGGGATTTTTCCTGCCCAAGAACCAGCTGACATGATTGACCAATATTCAACAGCTTCACCAGCACCAGAGTAAATTGTATCGTACTCATCTGGTAATCCTAAATCATGACCATATTCGTGTGCAAATACACCTGTTGCACCGTCTTCTGGCATCATTGTGTAGTCATAAAAACCAGGTAAACCTTTTCCAAGTCCATCTGGATCAACGAATTTAGCAGAACGGTGAGACCAGATTGCATTGTCTCCAAGTGCTCCACCGCCAGCTTCTTGTCCCATACCTGAGTGGATGATTTGAAGGTGATCAACTAAACCATCTGGCTCCCAGTAGTTACCGTCTCCATCTAAATCATGTGGATCTTCTAAATCGTAATCTTGTAAAGGAACTCCTGCAGCTTTTGCAGCAGCATAAGCATCAATTACTAATTGTTTTGATCCACCTGGTGTTACGTTATCATGTCCAGTTTTAGAATCTTTTCCGTAATATGCTGCAGTTCCTGGTACTTTTAACCAGCCATATGCTTTACCATCAACTGTATAAGTTCCACCAGATTGTTGTTCATAATATTGTTTTTGTGAAAGGAAAGTTTCTCCGTTTGGACCTTTCACACCATTTTTACCAAAAATCATATCTTCATAGTGTTGTGTATTGTAATCAGTATAGTAATTGTCTGTATCTTCCTTCTTTAGGTTATTATGAGGAAAATCAGAATACTCTACCATTAATGTTAAAAGTTTACCCTTCTTTTGAACACCTGGTGAAGCTGACTCTTGAACTGGATCAGGAGTACCTTTTAATTGACCATATTTATTACCGTTTCCGTGTAATAGGCCATTATTGAAGTCTTTAAATTCACCGTGTTTAGCAGCATCTGCTTTTTTTACTTTGCTTGCAATTGGATCATTTTCTGTTACTTGATCCACTTGACCTTTAACCGCTAAATAACTTTGTAATGCAGCTTGTTTCTGTGCTTCAGAAGCATTAGCAGAAACCACACCACGTTTAATTAATGCATCTAATAACTTTTCGTCATTAACTAACGATAAATCTAAAGTACTTTTTGAATGCTTAGCTAATGCACTATGTACTTTACTTAAGCTTTCAGATGATGCTGTTTTTAATGGAATTCCAGAAAATAAAGTTCCGGCAACCATTACTGATGCAAAACTAGTTACTACAAACTTGTTCAAAATAAGCCCCCCTTAATAATTTTCAAAGTACATTTTAATAATATTCTAAAAATTCTAAGGATTATAGAGGGTTTTATTCATCAAATAATTACAAAATTCACAATATTTTTACAAAAAATTTACTATATATCATAGAAAAATGACGAAATTCGTCAGTTTTTATAACTTGCTTTTTCGACATTCCGTTCTTTAGTCTTATATTATTCTTTTAATCAAAATAGCACTTTAGCATTATTACAATAACATTAAAAATAGATTTAATAATGTAATACATGTAATTGTAACTATATACAAAAAAATCGCTCTTCAAATTTTGACATTTTTTTCCTGGTATTACAAAAAAAAGATAAGTAAAAGTTTTTTTACCTATCTTCCTTGACTAGATTCAGATTACCTTCTTAATTTGCCGGCTTCTTCACTATACTCATGAAGTTTACTAGATACTTTGTTACCGATTCGGTTAAAGCATATGACATATAATGAATCGATTATATTTTGTTGTGCCATTTTAGAAGCTATACTTCCTATTCGAATATCTTGTTCCATGTCAGGTGTGCATAGCTTGATATCAGCTTCCTTAAATAACGGAGACTTGCCAAGCTTAGTAATCGCAATGATCGTTGCTCCCTTTTTCTTAGCAAAACGAGCAAGCTCTAATACATCCTTTGTTTTCCCTGAATTAGAAACGGCAACAAAAATATCGCCTTCTTCCATATGACCTACTAAAGTGATTACCATATGAAAGTCAGGAGACATAATGGCATGGTAGCCAATTTTACCAAATTTATATGCTCCGTCCATAGCTGATACAGCTGAACCGCCTACTCCATAAAATATAATTTTCTTAGCTTTTACAATTTCTTCGGTTGCTTTATCTAATTCCCTTTTATCTAAAGTTGATACCGTCGCTTCAATAGCGGCTTTATTTACATAAGTTACTTTATTAAATAAATCATACGGTGTGTCTTTCTTATCCATTACAGAAAAATCATTAATATTCATTTCAGCTACAGTCAAATCTCGAACTAATGCTATTTTAAAGGCTTTAAAACTACCGATTCCTATTGTTTTACAAAATCTAACAACACTTGCTTCACTAGCTCCAGTATTGTTAGAAATATCTTTAGTCGTTAGGTTTGGTACTATTTCAGCATGATCCATTATATATACAGCGATTTTTTTTTCGGCTTGCGTAAATCGATCCATATAATTTTCAATTTTTGATAAGATTGTTAAATGTTTCATTTACTAAACACCTTTCTGCTAAAAAACATACAAAATACTATTATTCTCTATTATGAACCAAATGTTTAGAAAATCATATTAATAACCAAATTAAAGTTGTTTTTTAGTTCTTTCTACATTTAAAAATTTGTTAAAAATAAAAAGTGTAGGAAAAAATATTCCCCACACTTTTACTTTTTAATTAATTATTGTTGTACTGTAATTGTTTGTGGTGTTACGGATACTTTAAAACCATCTTTACTAGATACATCCGCAGATATTGTATACGTACCATTTGGAACAGTTGCTTCTGGAGTCCATTTTAAGTGGATTTCATTTTTATCTTGTATATCCATTGAATCAACTACATTACCTTTCGAATCCTTAATATAAATTTTCCAATTTACATTATTATTTGCAAATGCATTAATTCCTGCAGGAGTTTTTGCATTTACATTTTTATTTGGATATACACTGAAGTAGCTAACAAGCATTCCCTCGTTAATATAAGAAGGATCTCCCCAAACTGTATAGCTTTGGTTTAGTGCATAGTCTGCTCCTAATACTACAACGCTCTTTGGTTCTTCTTTTACTAGAGTAGATGTTTCACCTTGAGCTAATGGCTTATATTTGCCGTTATACCAAACGATCGCACCATTAAAGCCACTTCCAGCATCATCCGCTTTGAACGAGATTTCATATTGTCCATTTTTAGGTGTTACTTTTATATCTGAAACAACTGGAGCAACTGAGTCAATATGCAATGGAAGTTTTACGATTTGTGGCTTCGCACCATTATAATCAAGCGTTGTTTTGATTACATAGTTATAAACGCCATCTTTCACTACTTGTCCATTTTGATCTTTTAAATCCCAACCATATCCAGTATTCAAATAGTCTCTAAAAGACATAATGTTTTTACGGAATTTCCATGGCTTACCAGTATATTCACTAAAATCACCTAAGTATTGAAGTAATTCACCTTTATCATTTTCTACGTACATTTCAGTTTTAGCTAAGTTACGTAGCACTGTAAATGATGGATATACTTCTTTCAATGGAGTATTAGGAGACATTACAATTCGATCCATATTAAAACTTCCTGTTCTTGGATCATAACCTAATGGGAATACCCCTTCTGCTCCTATTTCATCATTCCAAAGAGTTGTATAGCCTAAGAATGCATCTTTCTCAAATGCTACTGGATCAATGTTTTTTGGCTGATTCCATTTTCCATAATATCCCATGTAAGGAACTGATAACGGTACTGCTGAATCACTATTATTTCCAGAAGGAACTAAACGTACGTAACCCTCGACAAATGAACCGTCTTTTAAGCTTGATGGAAGTTGAATCTGAACATCAAGATTTTTTTCTTGTCCTGGTTTAATTTTTAATGTCTTTCCTTCTGTGCTTGTTACTTTTTCGCCATTAACAGTTGCCGTAGCACCTTTGATACGCTCACTCTTTAATGTTAAATATTCTTTTGAATCTAACTTCCCATCACTGTCTAAGTCAAATTCTTTTGTTTCTCTGCCATCTGTAAATACATCTACATACACTTGATATTCCAAATCTTTTACATTCAGATTTTGAAGAGCTTCTGCATTTAATTTGAAGTGAATATTATTGTTAACTTCTTTTAGTGCCACTGCTCCAGCTTGTTCTAGTGGAGTTTTCTCCCTTGTCACAAGTACAGGCGTTTTAATTGCATTTTGAATTTGCATTAAACCAGATCCTTGAATACGTGGAGAATACGGTACTTCATTATTCGTACTAGGATCCTGTACTAGTTTAGAAGTATTCATTAAAGCAATTTTTGCTTTTAAAGCTGTACTTTCCGAATGTTTTAATCCTTTTTCATATAGCGATTGTAATACTAATGCCGAACCACCAGCAACATGAGGTGATGCCATCGATGTACCACTCATTACCTCATAGCTATTACCTGGTATCGTTGAGTAAATATTACCTCCTGGTGCAGATATTTCAGGTTTAAAGTCTAATGTATGTGGAGCCCCATATGAAGAAAAATATGACATCGTATTCTTATCTGGGTTATCAACATATACCCCTTTAGACGGTTTCATTTTTACAACATAACCACTTTTTAACTTAGTAATTAATTCATTCCCTATCGCTTTACTTGTTGTAGCTGCCTGAACATTAAAATAAGGACTCCAATAAACTAATGGATAGTCAATATCTTCATCAGCAGGAACAAGAAAGATTGCTTTTGCGTTCTTTTTCTTCGCTTCAGATTGAATATAATTGTAAGTTGCATACCTTGCATTTGGTTTTGCTACAACGATTTTTCCTGTTAAGTCAGGAAGATTTTTGAAGTCGGCCGTTTTACCTTCTCCAACATATACCATTTCATATGATTCTAATGGTGATAATACTTTTGATAGGTTAAAGTTATATTGTGATTGGTCTTGGTATGGAAGCTGTATTCCATTTTCCTCTTTTAGCGTACTCATATGTATACTTGAATTTTCATATGAAGCCACAGATAACGCAAAAGGACTTACACCTGGTTCCCCAACTGTACCAATATCCGGATTTTCAGCATATGGTTTTAAAGATGATTGCAGCAAATTATTCTGTGTACTATAAGCAGAGTTTCCACCGGCGACAATTACAAGCGTACCTTGCTCAGTTGCTTCACGTATTACTTTTTGAATTGGATCATCTTCTTCACTAACAAATCCTGAGTCAGTACCTAAACTCATATTAATAACATCTGCGCCCATCGTTACAGCGTGCTCGATACCTGCTATGATATCATCTTCATACGCACCACCGTTTCCGTTATCAGAGAATACTTTTTCTGCTAATAACTGAACACCTGGAGCAATACCTTCCACACCATCATTAGACTCATCTCCGTTTGCACCTACTGTACCAGCAACATGCATTCCATGCTCATTCCCGGCAACACGCGGAATAACATCTGTATCATGATCTGCCCAGTCATAACCTGTTGGAACTTTATCGCTATACCAAACATCTCCTACACTTGTTTCTGCAAGTTTACTTTTAATGTTTTCTTGATTCCATTTTTCTTTTGCTTTTCCTTTATCAGTGATTGTCATGTCTTTATGTGTATAGTCAATACCTGTATCGACAATTCCTACTAACAATCCTTCACCTTGATATCCGTAGCTTTGCCATACTTTTTGAGCTTGTACTAGTTCTTTACTTGCACCCATTGAAGGTTGGAACTTTCTTGCAATATGTACATTTGTTACGCCTGGTGTTTCTTGAATTTCTTTTAAGTTACGATATTCTGTCTCTAAACTAAAACCATTAAAACCTTCATAAAAGCGTTGATTTATTTTAGGTACGGATCTTTCTTTTGAAATCTTTGTGATGACTTGATCTTGCTTTTCTTTAAAGCGTGCTTTTTTAGTTTGAGTAGAATCATCAGAAGTTGTTGGTTGTTCAACCTCAACGATCACACGGACTTTTTCATTTGGTTTATAAGCATGAGCATCATTTAAATCTTTATAGCCAAATGGGTCTACAGCTTTTTCGCCAGTTTGTTTTTGTTCTTCAGTAAAAATCTTTTGACCCTGCTTTGCAATCTCATCTAAACTTGGCGCTGGCACTTGATTTTCATTTGTTCCTTCAGCAAATCCAGTTGATGTAAATAACATTGAAGCTAAAGTTGTCGTTGCAAGGACTTTGTAAGGAAAGCTTTTTCTTTTTTTCATCTTTAATCTCCTCTACAGTAAACTTTAATGTTCTGAATCTATTAAAATAAAAATAGATTCAAACAAAACTGATCCAATAAATTACTAATGCTTTATTAATAAATTTGATACTATACTAATTTTAATGACGTTAACTCTATAATCATAATGGGTTATTCAACCGGACTTTTGGCTTATTCAGTTTGGAGTGAACTTAAAGAATTCAAGTAGAAAAAAAGAGGTTTTTGACATATTCAGTCGAGGAAATTCGAAAAAAATTCATAAACTCGGGAAAATTACATTAATAGGTTGAGACATTTTAGGGTTATATTTGTTTATATTAAATAAAAGATGCAATTTATTATTTTCAATCGAAGTCTATTCTTTTTTAAATAGGTAAAAATATGGTATTGTTAGTAGTCAGAATAATCAGTTTCCACTATCTTTCCGACAGATTTCTACTTATTTTTCACCTGAGCATTGGTAGGATTGGTGAGTTAACTAAAATGGAGCATTTTTGTGTAAAAATTGTATTTAGCTTACCAATGAAGTAGATTACAGAAAAAATACTTCAATATAGGAAGTATTTTAATGGAATCAGATACACTTTGATTGTTTTTGATGTATTTTTTGGTTATGCCTTTGTTTTAATCGCTTTTTATTTGCGAATCTCCAATTTTAATTGGGATTTCATGATTTTAATTGCCGTTTTCCATTTTTAATTGCGATTCCACGTTTTTAA
>NZ_NTZO01000124.1 GCF_002559405.1 Bacillus sp. AFS001701
TTACATTAATTGGCGTATGACGTGTAAACTTACGAAGTGCTGACGTCATCATTCTTAATGTATCACCTGACTCAACAGCTACAAGCGTTTCTTTAGCATGAGCTTCAATCTCATTGAATGCTTCTTGGCAGAACACTTGAGTATATAGTAATTTTTGGTTTGATTTTTCTAAACCTACTTTATTAATCGCTTTTTCAGTACGTAGAACTGTCGATTCCATTGCGTAAACATTACTTACGATATCTGCAATATTTACCAGAATTTCTTGTTCATTACTTAATGCTTTACCGAATTTTTGAACTGCTAATCCAGCAATCATGATTGCGATTTTTTTCGCATTACGAACTAAATATTTCTCTTGCTCTAAAGGAGCATCTCCAACTTCTTCAGGCATTAACATCATTAGTTCTTCTTGTATTTGTTGAGCCTGTTGAAGTAATGGAAGTTCTCCCTTCATTGCTTTTCGAAGGAATGTACTTGGTACAATTAAACGATTAATTTCGTTTGTTCCTTCAAAGATTCGGTTAATACGAGAATCACGGTAAATACGCTCAATTTCATATTCAGCCATGAAGCCATATCCACCGTGGATTTGTACTCCTTCATCAGCTACATAGTCTAATACTTCTGAACAGAAGAATTTATTTAATGAACATTCAATTGCATACTCTGCTACAGCAGCTGCAACTGCTTTTGGATCTTTTGCTTGCTCTTCAGTTAATTGACTAAAGCGATCCTCAAAAAGTCCTACAGTACGATAGGCTGAACTTTCACTTGCATAAATTTTTGTAGCCATACTTGCTAATTTTTCTTGAATTAAACTAAATTTTGCAATTGGTGTTTTGAATTGTTGTCGTTGGTTAGCATATGTTGCAGATAATTCTAAAGCACGTTTTGATCCACCAACTGTACCTACAGCTAATTTATAACGACCAATATTTAAAATATTAAAGGCAATAACATGACCTTTTCCAATTTCACCTAATAGGTTTTCTACAGGAACTTTTACATCTTCTAATATTAATGTACGAGTTGAAGATGATTTAATCCCCATTTTCTTCTCTTCTGGACCAGTCGAAACACCTTCATAATCTCTCTCAACAATAAATGCTGAGAAGTGCTCTCCATCAATTTTTGCATATACAACAAATACATCTGCAAAAGCAGAGTTTGTAATCCATTGTTTTTCACCATTTAAGATGTAGTGAGTTCCTTCAGCATTTAATTTAGCGACAGTTTTTGCTCCTAATGCATCTGACCCTGAACCTGGCTCCGTTAATGCATAAGCTGCAAATTTCTCACCTGTTGCT
This sequence comes from Bacillus sp. AFS001701, assembly GCF_002559405.1. Taxonomy (GTDB): domain Bacteria; phylum Bacillota; class Bacilli; order Bacillales; family Bacillaceae_G; genus Gottfriedia. The sequence continues at coordinate 1,311 of NZ_NTZO01000124.1, forward strand.
AATCCTGGTAAATAGCGTTGCTTTTGATCATGATTTCCAAATAATACGATTGGAAGTGTACCGATCCCTACGTGAGCGCCTTGAGAAAGTGAGAATCCACCACCACGTGAAATTTTTTCTGTAATTAATGCTGAGCTAATTTTATCTAGTGCGATTCCACCATATTCTTCTGGCACATCTGCAGCTAATAATCCTAGCTCACCAGCTTGTTTTAATAATCTTACAGTACGGTCAAATTCATGTTGCTCTAAATATTCTAATTCAGGTAACACTTCATTAACTACAAAATCTTCAGTTGTTTTTGCAATTAATTTATGCTCATCTGAAAAATCCTCTGGTGTAAAAACTTTATCAAAAGTCACTTCTGTTGTTAAAAAGCTTCCGCCTTTAAGTAAGTTACCGATTGTTTTTTCCATCGTAAATTCCTCCTATTTTCTTTACTTGTTTGAATATTCTGTTCATCAAAGACTTAATTCTAGCAACCTATCCCATTACATCTATTAAACTAATTCAAATACTCCAGCTGCGCCCATTCCACCGCCTACGCACATTGTTACGATACCGAACTGTTCTCCACGACGCTTCATCTCATGTAATAAAGATAAAGTTAGTTTAGTACCAGTACAACCAAGTGGATGCCCTAATGCAATCGCCCCACCGTTTACGTTAACACGGTCTTCATCAAGACCTAAGTGACGAATAATTTGAATTGATTGAGAAGCGAATGCTTCATTTAATTCAAATATTCCTATGTCAGATAAGCTTAATCCTGCTAATTTAAGAGCTTTTGGAATCGCTTCAACAGGTCCAATTCCCATTACTTCTGGAGCTACACCAGCGACTGCAAAAGAACGGAATTTTAATAATGGACTTAATCCTTCAGCTTCAGCTTTTTCGCGATCCATTACTAATACTGCTGCAGCCCCGTCACTTGTTTGCGAAGAGTTTCCAGCCGTTACTGAACCTCTTACATTAAATGCTGGTCTTAATTTAGCTAATACTTCAGAAGATGTACCTTCACGAACACCCTCATCTTGAGAGAACGTAAAATTCTTTTCTTCTAATTTATTGTTTGCGTTAACCGAACGTAGCGTTACATCAACTGGAACGATTTCGTCTACAAAACGCCCTTCTTTAATTGCCGCTGCTGCGCGCTGATGACTACGTACCGCAAAAGCATCTTGATCTTCTCTTGAAATACCATAACGGTTGGCAACCTGCTCAGCAGTATGCCCCATACCCATATAATACTCTGGTGCATTTTCTACTAATCTACTATTTAAACGAGCAACATGCCCTCCCATTGGAAGTAAACTCATAGATTCTGCTCCGCCTGCAATAATAGCTTCAGAATGGCCTAACATAATTCGTTCACTTGCATAAGCAATACTTTGTAGACCTGAAGAACAATAACGGTTCACTGTAATTCCTGGAACTGAATGCGGTAATCCAGCTAGTGCCCCAATATTACGCGCCATGTTGAATCCTTGCTCAGCTTCTGGCGATGAGCAGCCAAAAATAATATCATCGATTGGACCATCGTAATTTCCCGCACGCTTTAATGTTTCTTTTACAACTAATGCCCCTAAATCATCTGGACGTACTGTTGCTAGTGATCCTTTTTTCGCTTTACCTACAGGTGTTCTCGCACCCGCTACTATAACAGCTTCTCTCATGTTCTTCCCTCCATCTTTAGATTAATTACGTAACGGTTTTCCTTTTACAAGCATGTGTTGCATACGTGCTTGAGATTTCATTTCAGAAATTAAACTTAAAAATGCTTCACGTTCAATATTTAATAAATACTCTTCGTCTACTAACGTTCCGAATGGTACTTTTCCACCTGCGATTACATAAGCTAATTTCTTAGCAATTGTTAAATCATGTTCACTAATATAGCCAGAATAGTACATTGAGTTTGCACCTGCTAATAAAGTTGCATAACCAGACTCACCAACTACTGGTACTTTTTCACGAATCGGAGCGCTATAACCTGCTTCATATAACTCAATTACTCGTTGTTTTGCTTCATAAATTAAGTGATCTGCATTAAATACTTTGCGATCATCATGATTTAAGAATCCATTTTCAAATGCTTCTTGAGCAGAAGTCGATACTTTTGCCATTGCAACTGTCTCAAATACACGATTTGCAAGACCTTGTAGGTCAAACTCAACACCTTCTGGGAACTGTTTGAATTGTTTAATATAAAGCTCTTTACTACCGCCCCCGCCTGGAATTAAGCCTACTCCAACTTCAACTAAGCCCATATAAGTTTCAGAAGATGCAACTACGCTAGCAGCTGGTAAACAAATTTCAGCACCGCCACCTAGTGTCATACCGTAAGGAGCTACAACTACCGGCTTATCTGAGTACTTAATTTTCATCATTGCTTGTTGGAATCCTTTAACGACCATTTCAATTTCAAAATAGTTGTCATCTTGCGCTTCCATTAAAATCATTGCTAAATTAGCACCAACGCAGAAGTTTTTAGCTTGGTTACCAATTACTAAACCTTTATAATTCTTTGAAACTTCATCAACTGCGAAGTTAATCATTTGCGTAATATCCATACCAATTGCATTGCTCTTTGTATGGAATTCTAAACACGCAACTCCATCTCCAAGGTCAATTAAACTCGCACCTGAATTTTGTTTAATCATTCGACCTTGTTCTTTTAAAACACTTAATTTAACTTCTTTTTCGTTTCTTACAAGCTCTTCAAATTGGCCATTATGATAAAAGCTAGTCACGCCATTATCTTGCTTATAAAAAGTTTCATTACCACTATCGATCATATTCTTAACCCAATTCGGTACAGTAAGGCCTTCGCTTTCCATTCGTACGACTGATTTAGATACACCAATTGCATCCCAAATTTCAAATGGTCCTAAATCCCAGCCAAATCCCCACTTCATTGCTTGATCAATTCCGACGATGTTATCAGAAATTTCACCAGACAATTCAGCTGAATATACTAGAACCGGGCTAATAATGCTCCATAAGAAATTACCTGCACGATCATCAGCGTATACAAGCGCTTTCAACTTATTCGCTAAACCTTTAACTTGTTTGATGCTTTCAGTTGAAGCAGTTTTCAAGCTTTTTCTTTCTCTATATTCAAATGTGCTTGGATCTAATTCTAAGATTTCCTTACCTTGCTTTAAGAAAAATCCTTGCCCAGATTTACTTCCAAGCCAATTACGATTAGCCATTTCCTTCATAAATTCTGGAACTTTAAATACTTCCTTCTCTTCGCCTTCCACTAGCTCATAAACATTGTTTGCAACATGGATAAATGTATCTAATCCAACTACGTCCAATGTACGGAATGTAGCACTAGAAGGGCGTCCAATCATTGGACCAGTAATTGAATCAACTTCTCCAACGCTGTATCCGCCTTTTAGCATTTCTTGTACAGTTACAAGTAATCCGTAAGTTCCGATACGGTTTCCAATAAAGTTTGGAGTATCTTTTGCTAATACAACGCCTTTACCTAAAACGTCTTCTCCAAAACTTTTCATAAATGTAAGTACTTCTTCAGATGTATGTTTAGTAGGAATAACTTCTAATAATTTTAAGTAACGTGGTGGATTAAAAAAGTGAGTGCCTAAGAAATGTTTCTTGAAGTCATCTGAACAGTCTTCAGACATTGCTTCAATTGAAATACCAGATGTATTTGAGCTCACGATTGAGCCTGGTTTGCGGTATGCATCTACCTTTGCTAATACTTGTTTTTTAATTGCTAAATTTTCAACAACTACTTCAATAATCCAGTCAACTTCGCTTAAACGACTCATGTCATCTTCAAAGTTACCTGCTTGAATTAACGTTAAGTTTTTCTTAGATGCTAGAGGAGCTGGCTTTTGTTTCAATAATTTCTGAATAGCCGTTTGACTAAAGCGATTACGAAATTCTTTGGAGTCAGTAGAAAGACCTTTTGCAGCATCTTCCTCAGATAGTTCTCTTGGGACAATATCAAGTAGTAATGTTGGAATACCTATGTTTGCCAAGTGTGCAGCGATACCAGATCCCATCACACCAGAGCCGAGTACAGCGGCTTTTTTAATTTTTTGGATCATATGCATTTCTCCTCCTCATATCTTGAATGAATACTCATTCACTTTCTGGATAAACCAATCCATTATCAATGAGCCCTCTTCTTCCACTATATGATAAATTCTCATTTTTCGCAATAAACAAAAAGTTCAAATTAATAAAATTTTATTTATGATTTAAATTCCTTCCTCTGCTTTTTTTATTACACTCCAATTTTTACTAATAAGTTTATTTAAATGGGTTAGTCTAAGAAATGGAGGTGATAAGATATGAAACGTGAAAGAAATCCATCAAAGGGTGGAGTTAGTGCAGCAAGTGTTCAAGGTAATGCAAGCCATGGAGATCAAAGAGAAGAAAAAGGTAGACAAAGTAACAATCAGCAGTACGGTAAAAAAAACATGGGTCAGTAAGCTTCTTTCACTCGTATTTTTAATAGCAAAACTAGGACCTTGCTGACGAAACAATTATATGAATAATGTTGTTTTACAAATAACTACTTATCACAAAAAATCCTGTATAAAGAGAAAAAGGCTGACTAAAAAGGATCCTCACTCAATCCTTTTTAGTTAGCCTTTAATTTTAAAATTATTTACTGAACATACCTTTTAATACGAATGCAACGTTTGCAGGACGTTCTGCAAGACGACGCATGAAGTATCCGTACCAGTCAGTACCATAAGGAACATAAACTCGCATATTATAGCCTTCTTTAACAAGCTCTAATTGACGCTCTGTACGAATTCCGTATAACATTTGGAATTCAAATTGATCATTTGGAATATTATGTTCTTTTACTAATTGTTTTGTATACTCAATCATTGCTTCATCATGTGAAGCGATTGCAGTAAAGTTACCGTTTAATAAGTGCATTTTAATGATTTTTTTGAAGTTTTCATCCACATCTTTTTTCTCCGGGAATGCTACTTCAGCAGGCTCTTTATAAGCACCTTTTACTAAACGTAAATTTGGTTTTAAGCTGTTTAAATCTGTAATATCGTTTTCAGTTCTGTATAAATAAGCTTGGATAACTGTTCCAATATTATCGTACTCAGATCTTAATTGCTTAAAGATACGAATTGTTTTTTCACAACGAGTGAAATCTTCCATATCAATTGTAACGAATACACCATTCTTTTTAGCTGCCTCTAAAATACGACGCATGTTTGATAAAACTAACTCGTCAGAAATATCAAGACCCATCGATGTCATTTTTAGAGAACATTGTGAATTTAATTTTTCTTTTCCAATCGCTTCAATTGCTTCGATACAGTGATCAGCCATTTCATTTGCTTCTTCAACCGTGTCAACGAATTCTCCAAGATAATCAATTGTTACTTTTAAATTCTTTTTATTTAAGTCCTTAATAACTTTTGTAGCTAAATCGATTGTTTCGCCTGCAACAAAACGTCCTGCACCAAATCTTAGGCCATATTTTTTAGCCATTTTAGTTAAAAACTTATTTTTAGACATAAATAAAAAAGCATTCTTCATAACTTGTTCCATTACTCTACCCCCAAAATTAAACTTTACTTTTCTCTATATATATTACTAATGTATCATCTATTGAAATTTGTTAAAACAATTATTTAATAATTTGTCGAATTTTGTTTATTGAAAAATGTATGCCCTTACTTAATATTATATTATCATAATTTATATAAGTCGTCATCTTTGAAAAATATGGATATATATTATTGCTTATTTTTGTTAGCCATAGCTTCTCTATGCTGGTCATTTAACGTTTTAATCTCTTTTATTAAATTAACAACTTCATCTTTAGCTTGAGGATATGTATCATTCCAATGTTTTACTAATGCGGGCATTGATTTTGATATGTATGTATACATAACCCATTTTTCCACTTTTGCTTGTTTTTCCACTGACCAATCTCCTAATAACAACTCCGTGTACTTTTTTAGTAACGCATCAAATTTTGCTTCAAATTCATTTTCCAAACGAAATCACCTCTCCATATTATTATTAAGTTTTAAAAATCTAATTTGAATCCTTCCTTTTTTTACCTAAACCTGTTTACTATGAAATTATATTATATCTTCAACTAGTTTTAAGGCGATTATTTTAAAATGTAAAGTAAAAATAATAAATAGTATATAACTTGTTCAATTTCATAATTTGTTCATAACTTCACAAACTTATCATCACTTTTTGTCTGTATACTATGTATGTGTTATTCAAAGAGCGCATAAGGAGTGAAACCATTTGGAACGAGATAGTATCCAATATTGTATTGATTTAGCTCTTAAAAAAAAGAAAATACTAGACGAAAGCTTAATTAAATATTTAACTCGTGCTGCCTTAGCATCTATTTATATAAGCTTTATTCTCATTGTCTGTTTAAAATTAGCCGAATTATTTAGATTACAAAATTCACCATTTTCATCTGTTGCTTATCCACTTGTTTTCTCTACAGCACTAATTATGATTATTTATGGTGGTGGAGAATTATTTACTAGTAATACGATGTATTTTACATTCTCAACATTAGCTAAAAAAACTTCAAAACTAGATTTAGTAAAAAACTGGATTGCATGTTACTCAGGTAATATTATTGGAACATTTATTTTTGCGATTATTTATATTTTTACAGGTCTAGCAAAGGATTTTCCTACCGATCATTTTTTAACAACTGTAGTTACTCATAAAATTCACTCATCATTTATCCACTTATTTTTTAAAGGTATTTTATGTAATTGGCTTGTCTGTCTTGCTTGTTTTTTACCGACTAGATTTAAAGATGATTTAGCAAAAATGTTACTGATTTTTTTATTAGTATTTGCTTTCTTCTTCTCTGGTTATGAACATAGTATCGCAAATATTGCAGTCTTTACATTATCTTATATTATGCCACATGATGTAGCCTTTTCGTTTAGTGATGTATTGCATAATTTAATTCCAGTTACACTTGGAAATATTATTGGTGGTTCAGTTGGAGTCGGAATGGCATATTACTTCTTGAATAATGAATCAAAATTAGAAGTAAAAGAATTAAAACGTGCTTCATAAAACGAATCTACCTGTCTTCTTTTTTTTGAGGACAGGTTTTTTCGTGCAAATCTAATTTTATTATGGTAATAATGATTTTATAATGAAAATTTTTCCTTTTTTGGTGGTGTGAAATTTGAAATACAATCATTTTGTTCGGTTTATCATGTTCATTTCATTACTTTGTTTTCTTTTATTATCATATGGCTTCGTGAAAGGTGCTTATTCAGTTTTAAATCCTCAAAAAAGCAAACTAATTGTGAATAATAATGCACAGAAAAATAATCAAAATGACAGGGATCACAAAAACAATAAACTTAAGATTGTTGCATTAGGAGACTCTCTTACGCGTGGTGTCGGTGATGATGAAGGAACAGGTTATGTAGGCAGATTAAAAACCATTCTACAAAAAGAGGATAAACAACCAATATCGATCACTAATTTAGCTGTTAGTGGCGCAAAAACATCAAATTTACTTAACGATTTAAAGAAAAAAAATATACAAGAAACGATAGGCTCAGCGGACATAATCGTTCTTTCCATAGGAAGTAATGATTTATTTCCTGGCGCTAATCAATTAAATGAACAATTTTTAAAGACATATCGACCAGATGAAAAAACGTTTAAAAATAATCTACAATCAATTATTAAACTAATACGTCAAAAAAATACTACAGCATCTATTTATGCGTTTGGATATTATAATCCATTTCATAATGTTCAAGGTTTAGATGCATCGTCAAGCTTTGTATCTAGATGGAACAATCTACTCGAATTATCGGTACTTCAAACTCATAATGCATACGTCATTCCAACATTCGATTTATTTTTTAACGAAGAAAAGAAATATTTGTACACTGACCATTTTCATCCGAACAAAGACGGTTATATTGAAATGGCCAATCGCTTAACTAGTAAAATAGGAAGTCAGCTTCGAGGTGAGTCGAATGAATAAAGTTCTTAAATTAGAAAGTGTTACAAAGAGCATCAAAGGAAAAGTACTAGTCGATAAAGTTTCATTTGAGGTTAATGAAGGTGAAGTATTTGGCTTTCTAGGTCCAAATGGAGCTGGAAAAACAACAACTATACGAATGCTAGTCGGTTTAATCAAACCAACTAAAGGAACAATTGAAATCGCTGGTTATCCAGTTAAAACTCATTTCAAAGAAGCGATGCGACAAATTGGATGTATTGTAGAGAATCCAGAATTATACGGTTATTTAACTGGATGGGAAAATCTAAATCAATTTGCGAGAATGTTAGGAATTAAAGATGATAATAAAATAAGTGAAGTCGTAAATTTAGTAAAATTAACGGATCGAATTCATGAAAAAGTAAAGACGTATTCACTCGGAATGAAGCAAAGATTAGGAATTGCTCAAGCGTTACTTGGAGGCCCTAAACTTCTTATTTTAGATGAACCTACTAATGGATTAGATCCAGCCGGTATTCGTGAATTACGTGAATTTATTCATATGCTTGTAAAAGAGCAAAATATAAGTGTTTTTATTTCAAGTCATTTATTAAGTGAAATCGAAATGATTTGTGATCGCGTAGGAATTATAAATAAAGGGAAAATGATTAGAGTCTCAACCGTAAAAGAATTAGTAAAGGAAGCTGCTGAAAGAGTTGAATGGCGAGTTTCTCCAATACAAAAAGGGCTGGATATATTAAAAAAGGATTCTACGATTCAAGATATCATAGTAAAGGATGAGCTTATACTGTGCCGAATGTCGCCTCTTAAAATAAGTGAGGTCATTCAACAATTCGTAGTAGAAGATGTGCAAGTGAATGGCGTTAAAACAATGTCTGAAACATTGGAAGATTTATTCATGGAAATGACTGGAGGCGAAGTTCGTGGCTGAACTAATAAGACTCGTCTTTAACGAAATTGAAAAAATGGTAAGGAAAAGAAGAATACTTGTTATCTTTTTCATTTTAGCAGTACTAATCCCTATTTTTGTTTATGCTCAACTTCAGCAAACTGAAGAAACAATTAAAAGACTTGGTACTGATAATTGGAAAGTAGCACTTCAACAAAAAATAGTCGACCAGCAAAATAGATTAAATTCGTCAGGAATACCTGAAGAATGGAAAAGTTGGTTAAAAGTTCAAATTGATCAAGAGCAATATTATTTGGATAACGACATAAATCCTACAACACCTGGTGCACCTACATTTATACGAAAATTAATTGAACAAAGTATTGGGTGGCTCCTTCTACCTTTATTGGTCATGGTCATTACAATCGATATTATATCTGGTGAGCGAAGCGATGGTACGATAAAAATACTACTGACCCGTCCCATCAAGAGATGGAAGGTCTTACTTAGTAAATACATATCCATTTGTTTATTAATCTCATTTCTTCTCGTTCTATATGGTGTATTAGCATATGTCGTTTCAGGATTTGTATTCAGCTTTAAAGGCTGGACAGTACCTGTGTTAACGGGATTTGTCATTAAAAATAACCAACTACTAACCGATTCAGTTCAACTGATTCCCCAATGGCAATACATCATAATGGCATTTGGACTTGCATGGTTTGTTTGTATAATAATTGGAACTCTTTCATTTATGGTATCCGTATTAGTTCGAACTACACCCGCTGCAATGGGCATTATGCTAGCCGCTTTAATAACAGGAAGCGTTCTAAGCGGACTAGCTACATCATGGTCAGGAGCAAAATACTTCTTTAGTGTAAACCTTGGCCTAACTGACTACTTAGCAGGTCAACTCCCTTCCATTGAGGGATTAAACATGCACTTCTCTCTTATGAATTTATCAATTTGGGGAATATCAGCATTACTAATCTCTTTCATCGTATTTATTAAGCAAGATATGAATTAAATAGAACGGGGATTGAAAAGTTTACGCTCTTTTCAATCCCCTTTTCTGATTTATCCACCTTAATCCTTTCCTGCTCTCCCTGACCTTAATGGCTCAACATGAATGTGTGTATATTGAATTCCATGTTGTTCGCTTAAGATCATTTCGATTTGGTCTGTGATGCCGTGACTTTTACTTACATCTATTCCGCCGTCTACTTCAATGACTACATCTGCGATTGTTGTATTCCCGTACATTCTTGCTCTTAAATCTACAACTTTATGTACACCTGGTACTTTATCAACTGTTTCAGTAAAAAGATTCATTTCTTCTGGATCGAATCCATCCGTTAATAGAAGGGTTGCATCATAAAAAATCTCCCATGCTGTTTTACAAATAATCGCACCTACTAAAATGGCCGCAATTGGATCGATAATAGGAAAACCAATTGAAGCACCTAGAACACCAATCGTCGTTCCAAAGCTAACTAATGCATCGGAAAAATTATCTTTTGCTGAAGCCTCAAGCCCCTTACTCTTTGTTCTCTTGGCAACTTTATTATTATAAAAATAAATGCCAAACATAAAAATTCCAGAAGCAAATGCCACTACAGCCGCTAGTCTATTCGGAGTCTCATATTCTCCAACGAAAAGTGATCGAATATTTTCAATAATAACCTGTAATCCAACCGACATCATAATAAAAGACGCAATTAAAGTAGCTATTTGCTCTGCTCTTGAATGTCCATACGGATGGTCTAAATCTCTCGGTTTTCTTGCGATTCTTATTCCGATAAATACAGCCAAAGTTGCACCAATATCAGTCACATTGTTAAGACCATCAGCTAAAAGTGCACTAGAATTTGTATAAAAACTAACAAGTATTTTTACACTCGCAAGAACTAAGTAGGAAATAACACTTAAAAAAGCAGCAAAGTCTAATTGCTTTTGAAGATTTTTATCCATGAACTCCCCCCGCTCTAAAAAAATCATATGGGTTTATCATACCCATAATGCAAATTTTCCATTTTTAGTTAAAGAAAACTCGCCGATTGACGAGCCTTTTAGGTGAAGACAGAGGCGTAGTTGCACTTATACTTTATTCCTAAAATTGCTACTACGTCGAATTAACTTCCTCGTTGCCAATTTATACTTTCTTAAAGTGAAAAAAAAACAGAATCGTATAATCGAATCTGTTTTCTCTATCATAACAATTTAATTAAAGTGGCTTTGGATTATAGCTTGATCCAGTTAAATCTGTTAAGTCACAAACCGTTTGCCATAATTCAGGATAAAATTCAAATCGTACAGCACGTTCTAAAGCTTCTGCTGGTACTCCTTTTAAGCTCTTTGTATTCATACCAATCATGCGACGAACAAGTTGAATATGCAGTCTGCGGAATGATTGGAATCTTTCATCAAAGCAAGTTAATTCTTGCATTAATTGGAATAACTCAAAGTTTTTAGCTGCATCTTGATGTAATTGAACAGGTGTAAGTAAATTTTCATCTAATAAATCTTTAAAAGGCTGCCAAAGAGTTGGACCTAATTTTAAGATTTCATTAAATCCTGGAGAATCTTGACCGCTACCTCTTCCTAAAGCTAAACGAATAATATGATAGTCACTTGGACTTACTAGTTTAACCATATCAAAAACTGCTGGTAAATGTACTAGGTGATTATTAATGCGTTGTAAGTGATGTGTTGCTTTCGTAACCTCTTTTGCACGCATATATTTATCTGCAAAATGAATAGATTGGATGATTAATTTAAAATGTAACTCAGCAATTTGGTGAACTGTTTGAAACGTTAATTCATCTGGACAAAATAATTCATCGTCAGGTTTTTGTAAACTTAATAATTCTTCTGTTCGAATATACTTCTCGTAATCTGTCAGTTTTTTTTGCTCTTGTGTCATTTCCCTTTTCCCCCTAAACTAATTTACGTAAAACTGCTCGTACTGGACTACCATCTGAATCTGTTAATGGTAGCGGTAATGCAATAAGCTCATACTCACCTGGAGTTACATTTCTTAAATCAATCGATTCGAGAATATGAATACCGGCATGATGAAGGGCATGATGTGCTTCTAGTTCCTTACTATCAAGTGGGTCAACTGAAGGTACATCTACCCCAACTAATTTAACGCCATTTTCATGTAAAAATTCTGTTGCATCCTTTTCAATATGTGGAATTCTCTCTGGGAAAACGCTATCATTTTTCCATGAATTTGTTTTAATTAATAAACGTTCTACACCATCGAATTGAAAAGCTTCTAAATCCGATTTTTTAATGCTATCTACTTCAATCAGCTCGATTACTTTTGCAATCCCTACATATAAATTAGGATCTAAATCTATGACTCTCTTACCATTTTCATCAAAATGATAAGGCGCATCAATATGCGTTCCTGTGTGAGTACTTAAAGTTAACTTCCCAACATTAACAGAGCCACTTTCCTCTTTTGTCCAACTCAATTGGAATGAAAAATTCGTATCACCTGGCCATACAGGCATACCATCTTCAAGTCTTCTGGATATATCAATTAATGTCATTACATACAACTCCTAAGCGATGATTTCTCGTTCATTCTTAAACTGTTCATATTGTTTCTCAACCATGATTTTCTTTAAGATTTGTACACTATTCCAAACATCTACATAAGAAGTATAAAATGCGATTGGTGCTAATCTGATTACGTTTGGTGCTCTAAAGTCTGGAACAATCCCATTTAACTTTAATGCTTTACAGATCCTTGCAGCATCATCGTGTTCAAGACAAACATGTCCACCTCGATTTGAATCCTCGAGTGGATTACCAATTGTAAAATCAAAATCACTTAATTCTTCATTGATTAAGCTCATTAAATAAGCTGTACTGTGTAAAGATTTTTCGCGAATTCTATCAATTGTAGCTTCTTTATACATTTCAAGTGAGCCAACAAGTGGTGCCATGCTTAAAATATGTGGGGTACCGATTTGATAAGCACCAACTGTATCAGATGGAACAAATTCATGCTTCATATCGAACTGCTTTTCTTTATTTGAACCGAACCAACCAGCTAATCCAGGCATCGTACCAAAATGCTTTTCGTGAACGAATAAGCTTCCAACTCCACCTGGTCCACTATTTAAATACTTATAATTACACCAATAAGCGAAGTCCACGTCCCATTCATGGAACTGATGAGGGATTGCGCCAACAGAATGACATCCATCAAAACCGATAATGATTCCACGCTCATGTGCAGCTTTTGTTAATCTCTCTATATCGAATAATTGTCCGCTTCGGTATAAAACAGTTGGAAGAATAATTAAGGCAATTTCATCAGTCATTGCTTCAATAATATCTTCTTCTCTAATTGTTCGACCATCACGGCTTTTAACTTGAATTAAGTGAGTTGCTGGGTCAAAGCCCTTTAATCTTAATTGACTTTGAATAGCATAAATATCTGACGGAAAGTTTAATTCATCCGCTAATATTTTCGTTTTTTGACCATTTGGGTGATAAAAAGATGCAATTAATTGATGAAGATTTGTAGTTGTTGAGCCAGTTACAATCACTTCTTTCTCTTTTGCCCCGACTAATGGTGCACTTAATGCTCCCAATTTTTCTGAAAAATAATACCATGGATGATCGCCTTGCATCCATCCATCGATTGCAAGTGTCTTCCATGAATCTAATAAATCTAGTAAACTTTGTTCTGCTCTTTTTGAAAGAAGTCCTAGCGAATTTCCATCTAAATAGATCGTATTGGGTTGTAAGTAAAACTCATCTCGATAATTTGATAATGAATCTTTTTGATCTAGAAATTCTGCAAATTCTTTTGTTGGTTGAAACATCCCCTTGTTTTACCCCCTTGCAAGAAATAACCTACTATATTAAAGGTATTGCGATTAATAATATATGTCAATATTTTCTGAATATAATATTTAATAAAAAAAGTGTCAACAAATCCAAAATATTCCTATCTTAGATTTTGACACAATTGATTCTTCTATTTAATTGCTTTTCCCTACAAATGTAAGTCCCGTTTCTTAAACGAAACATACGTGACAATCGTTAATATAATGATTAATCCGATCGAAATAGTTGTATAAATACCGTCAAATCCCCCACCATACATAATATCTTTCGCTTCAAAGTACTTAAACGGTGTGAAATATTTCAAGCCTTCAATCCGATCATTTAAATCAATTGCAATTGATATGATAAATGTAATTAATAGAATACCAGTTGCATAAGAGGCAGCCTTTTTAGAATTTTTACAAACTGCGGCTATAGCCGAACCAATTACTAAAAATAATAGCTGTAAAATAAACATCCCAACCATTACCACTGCTATATCACCATTTACATTCTCACCTTTACTATACTTTCCTACTATTAGTACACTGGATATCCACGTAATACCGTTAAAAATAAGAATGTTCACTAGAGCACTCATTAATTTAGAAGTTATGATCCTTATTCTAGAAATAGGTTTTACAAATAAAAACTCGGCTGTTTTATCTCGCTCCTCTTTAGCAATTATATTAGCGCCTAGCATTGCCGCATGAATCGTTGCCATTAAATATAAATATAAAACTAAGATGCCAAAATATCCGCTTGCCTTTGATAAATCTAGTGCTCCTGAGCCCATTATAGCTTGAAGAGATTTCGGCATTTCATTAAAAAGTTCGCTTATTTGGCCGTTGGAAGCTGTCGCTTTATATTTTGCCATTCCACTACCTACTAAAAAAACAATTCCGATACACCAAAAAATAATCGATTTACGATATGTCTTCATTTCTCTTAAAAATAGATTCATTTCCACCCTCCCTTTCCTATAAGTTATACCGCGTGAATATCTCTTTTCTTATAAATCATGTAGCTTGCAATGATTGAAACGAGAATAATTCCAACCGACGCAAATAAAAAGTTTGATTCAAATTTTGAATGAGCAATGATATATTTCGGTTCAAAGTATTTAAAAGGTGATAGAAAACGTTTGGCATTGCTTTCATCTGTTGCTACTACCATACCAACTACGAAAAATCCAAAAACAATCGCAAGAGAAATTGATAGTACCGCTTTGATTTTTGGAAATACAACTGATATTAAAATGCCTATTCCAAAAAATAGTAATTGTGTAATAAATAACGATACAGTAAGTAAAATAATTGACTTACTACTATAATCCGCTGTTTTTACATACTGAGCCATCATAATAGTTGCGACTAAATAGAATACATTTGTAATCGCTAAAGAAACAAAACCTGCAAAAATCTTTGAAGTCATTACTTTTGTTCTAGTTACTGGTTTTGTTAGAAGAAAATCGGCTGTTTTTTCACGTACTTCCTTTGAAACAATTGAAGTACCTAAAATCATGGCTTGGATTGCTCCACAAAGAGAAATATAAATAAATACATAGGAATAAAATCCCAAAACATTCCCAAAACTCTCAATTTCAAGTCCAAGTGCTTTTCTCACACCCTCAGGATAACCTTCCAACACTTTTGAGAATTCTACATAATCCTTTGCAATAGCTGGGAATAAAGATAAGAAAAAAACAACGATTGCCATTAAAGACGCCGTCCAAATGAAGGTGGATTTCCGATAAGCTTTTAATTCGTGTAAAAAAATATTCATTGCTTATTAGGCCTCCTTTTCATAATAATGTAAGAAAATTTCCTCCAGATCAGGCTCTTCAATCCATAAATTTTCAATTTCGATTTCCGCTATTTTCTTTAAAACTTTATTTATATTGCCTTTAAAAATAAAGCTAATCGTTTTACCTTTGATTTTAATATTATTTACACCTGGCATATTGAAGAAATTTGGTTCTACACCGTTTTGACTATCTATTTTAAAACGTTTGTAATTGTTTTCTTGCAATGTGCTTATTTTTTCTACTGTCACAATTTTACCTTCTTTAATAATTGCAACTCGATCACATAAACGCTGAACTTCACTTAAAATGTGAGATGAAAATAAAATCGTTGCTCCTTTTTTGTTTTCCTCCTCTAATAAGTCAAAAAATCTTTGTTGCATTAAAGGATCAAGACCACTTGTCGGTTCATCTAATATGATTAACTTCGGTTCATGAAGTAATCCTTGGACAATCCCTACCTTCTTTTTATTACCTAAAGATAAATCATCAATTTTCTTCGTTAAATCGAGATCCATTACTTCAGCTAATTCTATTATTCGTTTCGTGCAATCCTTTTTATAAAAACTAGCTGAGTATTTTAACAAATCCATCACTTTCATATTGTCATAATAAAAAACTTCAGATGGCAAATAACCGATTTCTTTTTTTATTTCTGGAGCAAACTGTACACAGTCCTTTCCAAATATTTTTGCACTGCCACTCGTTGGATAAATTAACGAAAGTAAAGTTCGAATTGTAGTTGATTTACCTGCACCATTTGGACCGATGAATCCGAATATTTCTCCCTCTTCTATATTGAAGCTTATATCTGTGATCCCCCTTGAATTGCCATAGGTCTTCGTTAAATTATTAATTTCAATCGCGTACATAAATGAACCTCCCGCTTTGTTTTGAAATATTAAGTCTTGATTATTACAAAACTAGTATATACCTCAATTCTTAAAAAGAGAATATGTTTTGAAATAATTTTAATAAAATATTTCAAAACATGATATACTATTGTATAGATCATGACGGAGGTATCGATATTATTGGACGGATATAAAAAACGAACTCTGCAGAAGATGGAGAGCATTGAAAAAAGTACAACTAAATTATTGTCATTACCTTTAAATGATATAAAAATAGCAGATATTGCAAAGTTAGCGAATGTATCACAAGTATCTATTTACAATTATTATGGGAGTAAAGAAGCCCTACTAAAAGCTACAATTATTCGATTAATGGATCATCAATTCGAAGAAACAAAACAAATGCTTTCAAGTGATATTCCTTTTAATGAAAAAATTAAAGAATTATTTATTCGTAAGAAAAACGGTCTTGATATAATTAATCTTGAAATGTTTACAGCATTAATGAAAAAAGACCCTGAACTACAAGAATTAGTTTTAGATTTTACAATGAACAAATCATTCAAATTGCTGATTTCCCTAATCGATGAAGGACGTTCACTAGGTTTAGTTCGAAATGTGGTTCAAAACAAAACATTATTAATCTATATCCAAGTCTTGAGCCAAGCCTTTTTAA
The DNA here is from genome assembly GCF_002559405.1 of Bacillus sp. AFS001701. Taxonomy (GTDB): domain Bacteria; phylum Bacillota; class Bacilli; order Bacillales; family Bacillaceae_G; genus Gottfriedia. The sequence goes on from NZ_NTZO01000124.1 coordinate 18,381, forward strand.
ATATGGACCAAACAACCTCACAATATATCCAACAAAAAGAAGTAGTAGATGAAATTATGAATATATTCTTATATGGATTACTGAAACAAGAGGACTAAAATAGAGTAGTTATAAAAAAGGCATCTTTGCTTGGGCAAAAATGCTTTTTTATTTGGAATATTCTTCTAGTTAAACTTATCCATAGATTTGTATTATCTTACCCTTTTTGTTCATAGAATGAATTACTTATCTATATTTTAAACTCTTGGAGGAGTATATGCGCAAATCTATTCTATGGCTTAAAGAAAATTGCGATGAAATTAAACGAGGCCTAATTGGCGGATTTACTATTTTTAGTCTAGCTGTTATATTTTTCACAACCGATTCATCTGTAGAATACAACCAAAACGCATGTCTAAAATGGGAGTATAACAAATCTGCACAAGTCAACGTCTGTTCGATTTATAAAACATCTACTACTAACACTATTCCATACGGCTCAATGCTGAAGGAGAGATCAGAATAGAAAAAGGATAAGGCATGTACCTTATCCTTTTTTTCTATTGTCCAACTACGTCTCTCTTCTTAAAGAGCTCACCAGCAGTAACAAGAAATAACAAAATATAAATGACCAGTACTGCTATAGAAAATTCAATTCTCATGCCGTTTTCTATATTGATCCCCTTAGTGTAAACCGTTAAATCAGTGTGCATAAATGGTAAGAACTTAGACCAGCTTTTTGTTCTTAATAATGTTGCAATCACATCTGAAGTTGCTAGTAGGATTATGCTTATTAACAAAGAAATACTGCTTGTCCTTAAAACAGTTGATAGGAAATAAGCAACTGCAACAAAGAACAAGTATGGTAGTAGATTAATTAAGTAATCGTTTAGTAAACTTGGTAAAACACCTTGCTCTACTACATGGTTATTTACATATTGTAATACCGGTTGAGCACTAAAATTTAAGCCGTTCAAAGCACTACCTATAATAAATGAGTAGATGAGGATTGCAAAAGAAAAGATAAAATATAAGATCACCAAACTCAAAAATTTTGCATAATAGATCATTCGTCTTGTTGATGGTTTAACGAGCAAGAAATTAATCGTTTTCCATTGATGCTCTTTTGACATCATATTACTTGCAAAATATATAAGAAGGATTCCTATAAAGTTCGTTACGTTCGCACCTTTTTTCATAAAGTCCAGCACAGTGTGTTGTTGAATTGGTGAAATATTATGTGCAAGCCGATACTTATTGATCTCATATATCTCTTTTTGTTCTTTAGCAAATGCTGGTAAGTCTGAAGAGTTTTGCCCTGCTAATTCTTCTTCTATCTTTTTATTTTCTATATTTAATTCTGTTCTCCAGTTTTTCGCTTTTGCTGCTCCACTTTCCTTTTCTACATAATCCCATCTTCCTAGAACAATAATCGGGATAAATAGTAAAATTAACGTTATGATAAATGATTTTTGAACAAATATTTTACGTAATTCGTTCTCAATTAATCGAATAAAATTACTCAATGACATTTCCTCCTGTCAATTGAATGAACAAATCTTCTAGCCTTTCTTTTTTGCGAGTTACATAATAAATCTCTATTCCTGCCAGTACCAACTCTTTCATTAATGAAGGAATCTCTTCTTCATCAATTTCAAACATAATTGATCGATCATTAATAACCTCAAATTTGTACTTGTTATCTTTATTTGTAAAACTACTTTCAAAAGCTTTCGTACTTTTTACAACTATTTCAATAAATAACTTCTCACCACTTTTATCATTCAGATCAATTGATTCAACAAATTGACCATTTTGAATAATAATTGAGCGATCACAAATCAATTCGATTTCAGATAATAGATGACTAGAAAGTAGGATTGCTGTTTGTTCGACCTCAGCAATACGTTTTAAATAATCACGGATTTCTCTTACTCCAGCCGGATCCAATCCATTTGTTGGCTCATCTAAAATTAAAATTGAAGGATTATGTAATAACGCTTGAGCAATTCCTAATCTTTGCTTCATCCCTAAGGAATAGGTTGAAAACTTTTTATGTATGGCATTTGAAAGTCCAAGTAAATCAATAACCTCAAGAACTCTCTCCTTTGGAACACCTTCTAACATTCGAGCAAAATACATTAGATTTTTATACCCACTATAAAAAGGATAAAATGCAGGAGTTTCAATCATTGCTCCGATCTGTTTGATTGATTCTTTAAAGTTTTCCTTAATCGAATTGCCTTGGATATAAATCTCACCACTCGTGATACTCATAAGACCAACAATCATTCGCATTGTCGTCGTTTTTCCTGAACCATTTGGCCCAAGTAAACCTAATACTTCACCTTTATATAACTCAAAACTAATATCTTTAATAATCTTTTGGTTACTAATCGTCTTATTTACGCTTTTTAGCTCAAGAACAATATCTCGATTCATCTTGAGGCCTCCTATTTGTGCAATAATCTCTTACTAACTAAAAAGTTTTCCCCTTCCTTTTCTCAATAATTAATGCTATTCTCATGGAAGGAATTGAAAGGAGAACTTTATGAAAAGAATACCATATTACTTAGTATTTGGCTCATTTATCCCATATTTATTAATCTTTGCTTTACCCTTTTTACCTGTTTCTGGGAGCTTAAAAGCTGGTCTGATTGCTCTATTAGTTATTCTTGGAGAAGGAATGTTTTGGATTGGTGGAGTATTTGTAGGAAAAGATGTTATGACGAACTATCGTAAAAAATTGAGCCCAGCAAAATGGTTTAAAAATAGAAGAAAGCAAGAAAATTGATGGATAAAGGGATGCTCTTATAAAGAGCCCTTTTTTTTATGCAAAATATTGGTTGTGGATAGAGCGCAACATCATGTTAACTTTGTTGATAAAGTTGTGAACAATGTTTATAAAGTAGTAATTTTTTATTCATCAATTCATTGGATTCAAATTCAGGTGTATTTACTGTGTTGATAACTAGTAAAAACAGACTGAAAAGTTCGAACTTATACGGAAAATTGTTGATAAAGTTGTGAACAATGTTTATAAAGTAGTAATTTTTATTCATCAATTCATTGGATTCAAATTCAGGTGTATTTTCTGTGTTGATAACTAGTAAAAACAGACTGAAAAGTTCGAACTTATACGGAAAATTGTTGATAAAGTTGTGAACTTCCTTGCTCTAGAAACTCTCTAAATCTGCAAGAATTTGATTAAAACTCATAATAAAACGCAAAAAACCCACAAAATTGTGGGTAAACAAAGTACAAAAAAACTATTTGCCTTCTAATTGCTTCCATTTATTTTGCATAACTGGTGGCTCATAGTTTTGCATTAGTTTTAATAGGTCGTCTGCATTTTCTGCAACAACAAATAATGAAAGTGTATTCTCGTTCATAAATCCTTCTTTTACAGCATGTTTAAGTAAATCTAACACAGGGCTAAAGAAGTGATCAACATTTAATAAACCGATTGGCTTATTGTGGATTCCAATTTGTGCCCAACAAATAATTTCAAATAATTCATCGAAAGTACCAATTCCGCCTGGCAGTGCAATAAACCCATCAGACATCTCGTTCATTAAAGCTTTACGCTCATGCATTGATTTTGTCTCAATGAATTGCGTTAGCCCTTTATGGGCAACCTCTCCACGAAATAATCCACCAGGCATAATGCCAATGACATTTCCACCTTGTTTTAATACTTCATTTGCGATTTCTGCCATAATCCCTAGTCTTGATCCACCATATATTAAATCTATATTATTACTAGCAAATAAGGCACCTAGTTTTTTTGCTTGAAGACTAAATGACTCTCTATTCCCAAGATTTGAACCAGCATAAACACAAATTTTCTTCATAAAATGTCACTTCCTTCGATGTATTTTACTTTATTTTAACATATCTTTCGATTAGGATTGTAAAGATAAAGTTAACTAATTATTTTTTAGGAGTTGAAAAAATGAATTTAGGTACTATTGGAACAAGCTGGATTACAGAAAGTTTTATCGAAGCTTCAAAGGATAGTAAATTGCTTAATTTAACTGCGATCTATTCTAGAAATGAAGAAACTGCAAGAGCATTTGCTACAAAGCACAACGCTCTTAAGTTTTTTACGAATATTGAAGAATTAGCAACAAGCCCTGATATTGACGTAGTATACATAGCATCTCCGAACTCATTGCACTATGAACAAAGCATTTTATTATTAAAGAATAAAAAACATGTCATTTGTGAAAAACCAATTTTCTCAACAATTAAAGAGTTAGATCATGCCTTTAAAGTTGCAGAAGAAAATGGAGTTTATTTATTTGAAGCAATTCGTAACTTCCACTCACCAAACTTTACAGCTTTAAAAGAAGGTCTAGAAAAAATCGGCCAAATTAGAAGTGCTAATCTGCATTATTTACAATATTCTTCTAAATATGATGCATTCCTTAGAGGTGAGAATCCAAATGTTTTCTCTCCCGAATTTTCTGGTGGGGCATTAGTAGATTTAGGTGTTTATCCAATTTATGTAGTGATTGGTTTATTCGGAAAACCAGCCTCAGTAAATTATACACCTGTTAAATTGCGTACCGGTATAGATGGTAGTGGAACATTAGTGCTAAATTATGAAAACTTCACTTGTAGCATCCAATGCTCTAAAGTCTCTCAATCATATATTGAAAGTGAAATTACTGGTGAAATTGGGACTTTAGTTCTTGATAAACCATCTCCAATTTCAAAAATCACTTTGATTAACCATAAATCGAAGCAACGAGAGTCATTGGAAGTTAGCCAAGTACCAAATGATATGCTATATGAAATCCAAAATATAACTAGCATAATAAAAGAATCAAATCAAACAGAATATGAAAACTTGAAAGAGCTTAGCAAGCTAGTATTAACAGTAACTGAATCTGCGAGAAAGCAAGGCGGAATTATTTTTGGAGTAGAAAATAAAGAAAACTAGCCGATTGGCGAGCCTTAGGTGAAGACAGAGGCGTAGTTGCACTTATACTTAATTCCTAAAATTGGCAACTAACGTCGAGTTTTCTTCTGCGCTGCCAATTTATACTTTCTAGTGAAATTAATAAAAATACCAGTTATCCGATCAGTTGGATACTGGTATTTTTTCTTATTGCTTATAAAACATTAATGTTTTCTTCTGAAAATCAAAAAAGTAAACCTTGGTTAGCAATAAAATTGGCGAAATAACCCATTTGAGATATAGATTATTTATGTAGAAGCTGATTAAAAAGATTAATCAGCTTTATTATTTTTTAATATACAACAACCCATCCAACCCCTGGCACAAAGTACCATCTTCTACCATTCAGGATATAATATCCTCCATGCCAATAACCTCCTGGTCCAGGAAATCCATGTCCTGGTCCGTGTCCATGTCCTGGTCCGTGTCCGTGTCCATGTCCATGTCCTGGTCCGTGTCCATGTCCTGGTCCGTGTCCATGCCCATATCCTGGTCCATGTCCTTGTCCGTATCCTGGTCCATGTCCTTGTCCGTATCCTGGTCCATGTCCTTGTCCGTACCCTGGCCCATGCCCTTGACCTTGACCTGGTCCATGCCCTTGACCTTGACCTGGTCCATGCCCTTGACCTTGACCTGGTCCATGTCCTTGACCTTGACCTGGTCCATGTCCTGGCTGAGCATATCCTGGTCCAGGATATCGACTATATAGCTCATCAAAAATCATGTACTCACCACCTAAATAGAATCATATCCTTATAACTTATTAATTCTGATAAAGGCATGAGCAAGTACTAAGACATTTAACTAACTTTATTTATTTAATTGATGTTTTTGCCTATGAGTTTATCCTATATTTTAAATACATACTATAATTTATTATTCAATCCATTCTTCAAGTTCCTTATATAAAGCAATACTTTTTAAGTCTAACTCTTCTAGTTCTCGTTGATAATTCTGTAAAATGGTTAGATTATTTTCAATTAACATTTGTTTATTGATTTCACTGACTGCTTCTTCTAAAGAATAGATTTCATTTTCAATGTCTTCTATCGTTCGCATTTTTGTTTTTATTTTTACCGGTTTCGAATACGAATTTGTTTTAATTACTTTTTCTTTTTCTCTATTATTTCGATAGATCGTCATTTTTTCTTTTGCAATTTGGTATTCATCAATAAATTCGAAAAGCCCACCATTGTCTAGCCAATAAATTTTTGAAAATAGCTTATTAATGAAATAACGGTCATGCGAGACAGAAAGAATCGTTCCTTTGAATTTTTCAAGAGCGTCTTCTAATACCTCTCTAGATTCAATATCTAAATGGTTTGTAGGCTCATCTACGATTAATAAATTAATATCTTGATACATAAGTTGAGCTAATCTTAATCTCATTCTCTCTCCACCACTAAGTTGACTTACTTTGCGATAGACCATATAGCCATAAAATAAAAAGCCAGCCAATATATTACGTGCTTCACCTTCTGTAACATGTACTTCCTCTCTGAATTCCTGAAGTACTGTGTGATCTGAATGGACTGGTTCGTAATGTTGTGATAAATAACCGATCTTTACGTTACTACCCAGTTTAATTTTTCCTTCCTCGATTGATGACTGACCTAAAATCATCTTCAACAAAGTTGATTTACCCGTTCCGTTATCTCCTACAATAACTGCTCTTTCGCCATAGTATAATGAAAAGCTAAGCTGATTAAATAAAACTTTTTCCGCAAAGGATTTTGAAAGATTTTCTGCAACAATTACATCTTTTCCACTACGGCCAGATTCCTCTAACTGAAATGCCATTTTCTTTTTTTGTAAGACCGGGCGTTTTAATCTCTCAATTCGTTCTAGCGCTTTTTCCATACTTCTAGCTCTTCTGTGCAAACCTGCATTCGGTGGATTTGCTTGATTAGCCCATTCTCTTAAGCGTTTAATCGTTTCTTTCATTTTTTGTATTTTCTTTTGCTGCTCTTCATAAGCCTGGAATTCTTTTAGTAATCTTTCTTCTTTTTGAATAACATATTGTGAATAATTCGTATGGTAATCGTTAATTTCACCATCTTCTAATTCTAAAATATGATTGACTACCTCATCTAAAAAATAGCGATCATGCGAGATGACAATAATCGTTCCTTCATACTCCTTTAAGTATGAACCTAACCATTCAATAGCGGATAAATCTAGGTGATTTGTTGGTTCATCAAGTAATAGTAAATCAGGTTGTTGTAAAAGGACGATCCCTAATCCAATTTTTGTTTTTTCTCCACCACTTAAAGAAGCAAATTGTTTAGTAAGTAAGTCAGTGATTCCTAATCCATTAGCAATTTTCGCAAGTGAAGCTTCCATCTCATACCCACCGTTATTACTAAACTTCTCTTGTAATGATCCATAACTGACTAGCAATTGTTCTAAAGTATGTTCATCTACCGTATTAGACATTTTTAATTCTAATTGCTTCATTTCATTTTCTATTTTTCGTAATTCTTCAAAAACCGTTAATAATACATCCCTACTAGTCATCTCATCTGGAAAAACAGGAATTTGAGCTAAATACCCTGTTTTTAATCCTTTTTTAAAATGAATTGAACCAGTATCAGGTGCTTCTATACGCGTTAAAAGTTTAAAAATACTAGTTTTACCACTTCCATTTGCTCCAACTATACCTACACGGCTACCTTGATGTATTTGAAATGATAATTCTGTAAAAAGTGAGTTCCCACCAAACATTTTTGAAATTTTTTCTATACTACATGCAATCATGATATATTCTCCTTCTATTTACCGCATCAATCCATAGAAAAAAGCCATAGACTAATGAACCCATCCATGGCTTAAATAATGATTTAAATAGAAGTGTGTAATCACACGATTATTTTATCAATTGAAGTCGTAGGAAAGAGTACGTTTTCGTTTTATTTGAGTTGCTAAATTGTTAAAAATGGACAGACCTATCCCGTTAGCAGCTAAAAACGCAAATTTTGCACGACAATAATATAAAAATTCTATCATTTGTGCGCAAACCATTTGAAAACGTAACATCTTTTCTACACCTCCTTTTCGAACTTAAATTTATTTAAATTATAAAATATTTTAACTTTTAGCACAATACCTATTCTATTTGGCTATACTTAAAACTGTGACTTATTGTTCGCAATTCATACATAAATATTCAAAAGAAAGAGGAGAAAAAAATGAAAAATATTTTACCTCATATTTACGTTGAAAACTGCAAAGAAGAACTAGAGTACTACAAACAAATCTTTGGTGGAGAAATTAAAAACACACAAACCGGCGATGGTATGGAAATGTTTAAAGGGCACGAAGGAAAATACATACACGCAGAATTACACATTAATGAAAATTGTGTAATTTATTTTGCAGACGCATTTAGACCATTAATAAAAGGTGACAATGTTTGGACAACACTAGACATGAGTTCTGAAGATGAAATTAATTCAATTTATGAAAAGTTATCAAAAGACGGAGAAATTCATATGGAACTTCAAGATACATTTTGGAATTCTAGATTTGCTGTTGTAAAAGATAAAAATGGATTTACTTGGGAGTTAAATTATTCTAAGCAAATGTAACCGAAAAAAAGCGAAGAACTTAAATTCTTCGCTTTTCCTATTTCTTAAATCTGAGTTAAGATGATTGGCTCTCCTTTTGTTACAACAATTGTATGTTCACATTGGGCAACTAAACTCTTATCTGGCGTCACAAATGTCCAGCCATCACCTGACTCGATAATATGATCTGCATTTGCAGAGATAAATGGCTCCACTGCTAATACAAGTCCGTCTTTTAATAAGGCTTTATCCATTGGATCGAAATAACTTAATATATGTTGTGGGCTTTCATGAAGGCTTTTTCCAATTCCGTGGCCTGTTAAATTTTCAATTACATTTAAACCATTTTTACTTGCTTCATTATATACTGCTCTTCCAATTTGGTTTTGCTTCGAACCTGCTTTCGTTTTTTTCATTGCAGCCCAAAATGCATCTTCAGCAACTTTACAAAGCTTCTCTTTTAGTAAGTCACCTTTCCCAACTACGAAAGAGATTCCAGTGTCTGCATAGTATCCGTCTAATGCTGCTGACACATCGACATTAACTAAATCGCCATCTTGAAGTACTCTGTCTCCTGGAATTCCATGAGCTACTTCTTCGTTTACACTAATACATGTTGTGCCAGGAAAATCATACTCTTTTTGTGGAGCTGAAGTTGCACCATGCTCTTCTAAAACTTGTCTTCCGATTTCATCTAATTCTTTTGTTGTCATTCCAACGACAGCTCTAGCTTTCATTTCTTCTCTCGCTAACGCTACGATACGACCGATTTTTCTTAAAGCTTCTAATTCTTGTTCATTATTGATAATCATTTTACTGCTCCTGATTCTATTTAATAATTTGACTTTCTTATATTATGCCATAATATTACTATGTTATAGTCTTTTAAGCACTTATACAAGACAAAAAAGGCAGGATTAATGGCAGGAGGTTAGGATACAAGAATGATTTTTAAAAACTAAGGCACTTAGTTTATCCCCATAATCTCAACAAAAATTATCTAATTTACCCTTGAAAGGTCATTCTAATAGAATACGATTGGGTATACAACAATAATTTCTAAATTATGGATTTTTACTAAATAACATACGATTTTCATTTTCCTTTCATAAAACTTGTTTACATTATATTTAAATCCAGTAAGGAGGATTATGAAATGGAATCAATTGAACAAAAGCATATAAATAAGAAAATAAGTCCACCAATAGAAAATATGTTAAAAAAAGTTCCAGAGGTAACAATATTTTTCTGGATTACTAAATTA
>NZ_NTZO01000125.1 GCF_002559405.1 Bacillus sp. AFS001701
TTTAATGGTATCTTCTAATCTTGGATTAACCGTACTTAAAAAAGCTGTACGAACAGGAACATTAATTCGCGCCTCAACAGCAAGTCCAATTTGTTTAAGCATTTCGATCGGCTCTGGGTCGCTACTTCCACGACCTACTAATATAATTGCAGCGTTACTAATTCCACATGCTGCTTGTACACGTTTCTGAACAAGCTGAATCATTTTTTCATGAATACCAAATGGCTCAGTAATCGTAATATTTACATGGGGATATCGTTTTAAAATAATATTCAATTCGTCTGGAATATCGTGTTTATAATGTCCCGCTGCAAATAATAATACTGGTACAACTAATATATTTTGCGCACCTTCTACGATCATTTTGTCCAAAGTTTGTTGAATAGTCGGATCAACTAGTTCCAAAAATGCATATTCTTGTTTTTGAATAGGAATCACTTTGATTACAGATTGAATAAAGTGTATAAATTGTTGATTACCTTCTTGTCGACGACTTCCATGTCCAATATATACAACAGCATCAAACATTATTTCACTTCCAATCACCTAGCATTAATTCCTTTTGTAATTCTTCATCAACTTTAGTAAACCCGCATTTAAATGCATATTCTTTAACTGATTCACCAATATATGCAAATGGTAAATTCATTAAATGACTTTCCTTAGTATTCTTTAATTCCTTTATAAACCAATCAACAGATAAACGATTTGGAAAAATAATTGATTCCCATTTTGTTTCTTCAAGCATTCTTTGATTGATAACATCAAATCGAGAATCTGCAACAGTTTCATGTGTAGCTAGAAATTTTGACTTTGTTGGTAATTGTGTTTCTTTTTCTACCGATCCTATAAAAATTCCACCGTTCTCATCACGTCTAACTTTTTCACCTAAAATCCCATAATTTTCAAGATCTTTCCTTGTTTTCGGCGATAAATACTCAATTATATTTGGAAGTCTTCGAACATCGAATTTTAATTTATACATTTTAGTAAAAAATAATTGCACACTTTCAGGTGAACAAAAAACGATTCTTTCTTGTCCTAGTGCATCAACTACCTGATCATTCTCAATAGGAAGTTGAACTGATTTAAGTATAGGAAAAGCATAAACCTCAGCACCCTTCTCTGATAAATAAGTTTCTAATCCATTCTTTTCAACTGATGATGTTCCTTTAGCCAATAAAATTTTTCTACCAAAAAATTTTTTCTTTTCAAACCAAGAAATCTTTGAGCGTAATTTGACAACATCTCCAATAATCGTCATTGCAGGATTTGTAATTCCTTCTTTTTCAATAGTTGATACAATTGTTTCAATCGTTCCCTCGACAACCTTTTGCTTTCCAATTGTCCCCCACTGAATAACAGCTACTGGAGTTTCCTTAGATTTACCATTCTTTATTAGGTGAGTACATATTTTAGGAAGATTACTTACCCCCATATAATAAGCAAGTGTCTCCCCTAATTGATCAGAACAATTGGATTCAATAAGATCTTCATTCTCCATACATTTATGGCCTGTTCTTAAGGTAAAACTTGTACTATATTCTCGATGTGTAACTGGGATTCCAGCGTAAGCTGCTGCAGCGATGCTAGATGTAATTCCAGGAATAATTTCAAACGGTATATTATACTTTGATGCTTCCTCTGCTTCCTCACCTACTCGACCAAAAACGGATGGGTCACCACCTTTTAATCGAACGACATATTTGCCATCTTGGGCGAAAGTAACTAGAGTTTGATTAATCATTTCTTGACGCATAGTATGTCTGTCAGGAAGCTTCCCACAGTAAATGAACTCACAATTTTTATTCGCTTCACGAAGTAGACTTGGATTAGCAAGTCGATCATATAAAATGACTTCAGCTTCTTGAATACATCTCTTTCCTTTTTCTGTTATTAATCCTAAATCCCCGGGTCCTGCACCTACAAATGAAATAAATCCAGATTTTTTTGTCATACGTTACACCGTAATATAAACAGAACCGTTGATTACATCGGTTTTATAAGTTTTTACAATGCCATCATCTGGTTTTTGAACTTCACCAGTAATTAATGAAATCTTCCAGTCACGCAGAGGACAAAAAACATATTCCCCTGAAACAATCCCTTCAGCAAGTGGACCATTTGTTCCCGGACATTTACTTTCAATTGCACGAACATCATCATTTGATAAACGGAATAATGCGATTGATTCCCCTTTAATGACTACTTCCTTTCCAATTTGTTTAGGTAAAGAGGCTAGATCAATAATCTTAATTTTCTCCGATGTTTTGGTCATTTTGATTGCTCCTCTCAATTTTGAAATTACTTTCTAATAACTTCATATAGTTCTATTTGATTGTTAAGCGCTTGGCCCCATGCTTCTTCATATGTTGATTTTGCTTGATCAAATTTCTCTACTAAAGCATTTTCTTGTTCCTTGTTTAACAAGACTTCTTTAATCAGTTCCACTCCAATTCGCTCTACCCACGGAGCAGTTCGTTCCCCATAAATCCCTGTTTCGCGATAGTATTGAACATAAGCTTTTGCCATGTGAACTACTTCTTCTTCTGTTGTTACAGTCGTTAATAAATCACATTCTCGAACTTCTGTTCCACCATTACCACCAATATATAGCTGGAAACCATTTTCCACACAGATTACTCCAAAGTCTTTAGTTAGCACTTCTGCGCAATTTCGAGGACATCCTGTAACCCCCATTTTCATCTTGTGTGGAGTATCAACCATTTCGATTGCTTTTTCTAATTGAATTCCTAAACCTAGTGAATCTTGTGTTCCAAATCGACAAAATCGATTTCCGACGCACGACTTTACATTTCTAAGCGATTTTGAATAAGCATAACCTGAACGCATCCCTAATTCTTGCCATACTTTTGGTACGTCTTCTTTTTTAACACCATATAAACCAACACGGCTCGCACCGGTAACTTTTACTAAAGGTACATTGAATTTATTTGCAACTTCACCAAGTTTAATTAATTCATCACCAGTCGTAACTCCCCCATACATTCGCGGTACGATTGAGAATGACCCATCTTTTTGAATATTTCCTTCCATTCGTTCATTAACGAAGCGTGATGATTTATCATCCTGGTAATCGTTTGGATATATCATTCTTAAATAATAATTTAGAGCTGGACGGCATTTTGAACACCCTTCTTCATTTTCAAATCCTAATACAATTCGAACTTCTCTAGGAGTTTGTAATCCTTTTTCTTCGATTTCATTTATAACTTCATCACGAGATAATGTTGTACATCCACACATACCAGGCTTTGCAGCATTGGGATCAAAAGTATCACCTAATGTAGCTGCTAAAATACTTTCAACCATTCCTTTACATTTTCCACATGATGCGCCAGCCTTTGTGCAACTTTTTACATCTTCAATCTTAGTAAGTTCTTGTTCTAAAATTGATTGCACAATTGTACCTTTGGTGACGCCATTACATCCACAAACTGTATCATTCGCACTCATAGTAAGAACAAAATCTTCACCAGTGTCCTCTCCTGATTTATGGAGAATAGATGCACTTGTAAATTCTTTTATATTTGTTTCATTTTTCAACATGTTAAATAAGCGATTTCCATCCGATGCGTCACCATATAAAACTACTCCAACAACTTTTTCATCTTTCACAATTACTTTTTTGTAGAGTCCAGCAAATTGGTCATTTACAATAATTGCTTGCAAATTTTCTCCTTCATGGATTAATCCACCTGAGAATAAATCACAACCAGAGACTTTTAACTGAGTTGATAAAATGCTTCCTTTATATCCGTTCGTTGAATTACCAGTCAAATGATCTGCAAGCACAATCCCTTGTTCATAAAGTGGTGCTACTAAACCATAAGTAGTTCCGTTATGTTCGGCACATTCACCCACAGCATAAATTGATGGTTTTGATGTTTGCATTAAATCGTTAACAACGATTGCACGGTTTGCATCGATTCCTGCATCTTTTGCTAAAGAAATATTAGGTCTTATTCCTACTGCCATTACGACTAAATCACAGTCTAACGAAGTTCCATCCGAAAAACTAATTCCTTCTACACGATTCGTTCCATTTATTGAAATTGTTTGTTTCTCCATTAAAAAATTCATGCCCTGTGCTTCTAAATCTTTTTTTAACATTTTCGCAGCAGTTGTATCTAATTGTTGTTCCATTAAAGTAGGCATTAGATGAACAACATGTACTTCCATTCCTCGATCAATTAAACCTCTTGCTGCCTCTAATCCTAATAGGCCTCCCCCAATAACAACAGCTTTTTTATATTTTTTTGCATAATCTATCATTAATTCAGTATCTTGAATTGTTCGGAAACCGATTACTCCTTGAAGATCTTTTCCTGGTATAGGTAGCACAAAGGCACTAGATCCAGTAGCTAAAATAAGCTCATCATATGAAATCGTTTTTCCTTTTTCTGTTTCAACTCTTTTTTCTGTAGGGGATATTTTTGTAACTTTTTCATTTGTAAGTAATGTAATTTGATTCTCTATATACCAATTCCAATCATTAATATTGATTTCATCAAAGGTTGTTTTTCCTTGTAATACATTTGATAACATGATTCGGTTATAGTTTGGATAAGGTTCATCACCTATTATCGTAATTTCAAATAAATCTTTATTTCTTTTTAGAATTTCTTCTATACAACGAACTCCAGCCATTCCATTTCCAATCATCAATAATTTTCTTTTCATCTCTTTTGTCCCCCAAATATAATTTGTGAACTTTTTCACATGTTTTACTAAAAAAAAATCACCTTCATCATTTATTACTTGTTTTTCCCTACTCAATACAAGTTTAGTATAACGGAAAAAGTAAGTTATTACTGGAAAATATTTGACAAAATTTTGAACAAAATAATCTGTCCTTTTTACTAAAATACCTCCAAAGCTAAAATTAGCCTCAGAGGTTATGAACTTATTTTTTCTTTTTTAATTTTTCTTCAGCTTTTTTAATATCTTCAAGTTCCCTATACTTTACAATCTTCTTTATCAAATCAATTGGAAGTGGTTCATTTATTGGAAATTGTACAGATCCTTTAGCACCTCTATAAACCGATAATTCCTCTTTAAATGCTGCAATTCCACTTGCCCCCGGATAAAATCCAATATGATTTTTAAATGCAGCAAAATGTACTAAATTTTTATTTAAAGCAAATGTAGGCATTTGATAACTAATTCTCTCTACCGCATTTGGTACAACTTCTTTTACAATCTTTCTTAAAGCTTGTAATTTTTCCTGAACATCAGGCTGAAATTGTGAAATATATTCATCAATCGTTTCAAATGTTTTTTTAGTATTTTCCATAAATCCTCCTTTATCAAATTATCCTACTTTTTCTGTTTTATCTCCAGATAGTGAATTAATTTTTCTAAGTGAAGGGAATAAATACATCCAAAGTCCTGCTACTAGTATCGTTCCAAGTCCCCCCACGAATGCAGCTGGTACGGCACCAATTAAACCAGCCATCGTTCCAGATTCAAATTCCCCAAGCTGATTTGAAGTTCCAATAAATAGCGAATTTACAGCATTAACTCTGCCTCTCATATCATCCGGCGTCTGTAGCTGAACAAGCGAAGAACGTATTACTACGCTGACCACATCTGAAGCTCCAATTATAAATAATGCAATTAATGAGATGACTAAGTTTGTTGAAATTGCAAAAAGCATTGTTGCCAATCCAAAAATACCTAACGCTGCAAATAATATCGGACCAAAAGATCTTTTAAGTGGGAAATAAGCTAAAATTAGAGACATGATTAATGCCCCAACAGCTGGTGCAGTACGCATTAGACCTAAGCCCCAAGCTTTTGTATGTAAAATATCTTGCGCATAAATTGGTAAAAGTGCTGTAGCTCCACCTAGTAAAACGGCAAACAAATCAAGTGATATCGTTCCTAAAATGATTGGGTGTTTATAAACAAATTCTAACCCCATAAGCATTGTACGTAAAGTTACTGGCTCTTGATTACGGATAAATTCACTATTTAATTTTATAAAAATTGTTAAGATTGATGAAAGTAATAAAGCAATCGCTGACGTTGCATAAACGTATGCAGGTCCTACTGAAAATAATACACCACCAAGAGATGGCCCAAGTATTTGTGCTGTTTGACCTGCAGATGTACTCCAAGAAATAGCTTGCTGTAAAATAGATTTTGGCACAACTTGAGGTAATAATGCCGAAGAAGCGGGTCCTTCAAACGATCGGCATGCACCGAGTATAAAAGCTGCAATTAATATTTCCTCTCTACTAAGCCAATTAGCAAAATTACCATATAAAAGAAGTCCTGCTATTAAAGCTTCTACCATTTGGCATATGAAAACAATTTTCCGACGATCAACTCTGTCAGCAACTTGACCAACTACTAAAGTAAGTAAGACCATTGGAATAAATTGTGCTAAACCTACTAGACCTAGACTAAACGCGTCATGTGTCAAATCATACATTTGCCATCCAATTGCTACAGATAGCATCTGAAATGAAGTTGAAGTAAACATTCGTGAGACCCAAAAATTCGTAAATGAAGTCCCTTTAAAAATAGATTTTTTTGATGCAGACAAATTCAAACTCTCCCCTTTATAACTCTAACTAGCAAATTGAATATTTATACTATTAATGAAATTTAAATACAAATCATTATACTATTTTTACTCTGAATTTCTTGATTAATTCAACTTACATTAAATGATTTTTAATAATTGGAGAGCTCTATACTATTCCCACTCTAACCATTTTTGAGTAGGATTTTTACATCTTTTTTGCGTTTTTACTTCCTTATGTACACTTCATGAGCCAGCATATTTCATCTTTCTCCTTTTTTACTTCCTTATGTACACTTCATGAGCCAGCATATTTCATCTTTCTCCTTTTTTACTTCCTCATGAACATCTCATGAGAAATCATATTTCATCTTTCTCTTTTCTTACTTCCTCATGAACACCTCTTGAGGAATCATATTTCATCTTTTTTCTTTCATTCTTCCTCATTAACACCACATTAGGAAGAATATTTCATCTTTCTCCTTTTCTACTTACTCAAAAGCCAACTCTTGAACCACCAATGAGTTACTAAATTTCACTTCAACACGTTGAAAAACACTTCTCCATATAAAGAAGTGTTTTTTCGAGTTGTGATCAAAGTTTAATGAGCTGCGGTTGAAGTTAAAACAAATCCTTCATATCCATTTGTAGCTATTTCATCGCATTTTTTACGATATGCCCCTACGCCTCCAAGGTAAATTTGAAATCCTCGTGGTTTTACTTTAATATTTGCCCCGGTGTACCATGAATCTGTTTTTGTAAATAGTGTTGCCTCCTTCAATCACATCAACTTCATTCGTACGTAAGAACTGGATACAATCTGCAATCCATTCTACGTGTTGCTCGATGGAAACTGGCATGTTGCTTTGTACTGAAGGACTTTCAGGCCCAGTAATCATAAACATATTAGGGAATCCAGCATTAGCAATTCCAAGATATGTCCTCGTTTGTGCTCCTCCGTTTATTTTACACAATATCTAGGACTTGACCAAATTTTTTTGAATTTCACAATAAAAAAGTTAATTACACAAGTATTTGAAGTGATTTTCGAATACAAAATAAGACATCATATGTTGATAATTCTGGTTTTCTGTAAATCGTATTTTTAATCATTTTTGGTGGGAATATCGTTTTTATCGTAAATGTGGATGGTAAAATTGTTGGATAATTGGATGAGTAGGAACAAAGTTATTTACGCTATAATATAAAGAGAATTACATTATTACTTAGTCTTTTTCTGTTCATAAATTATGAGGTCTATAAGATTTTTTTAAGTCGAAGCTAATGTTCGAACGAATTTGGTATGTAAATTTTTAATATTTAGGATTGAATGCAAATGAGAATTTTCAAGTTTTTTAAAGTAATCTTTGTTTGATGAATAGGTAAATTGGAACGCAAGGGTGCTCGACTCCTATGGGATATGCAGGAAGGCTTATGACCCCACAGGAAGTGAACACATCGAGGAGTCTCAGCTCATGTCCCAAGGAAAGCCACCATCCTGTAGTGGAAATCTACAAAACATTACTTATCTTTTTTCAACTGTATGACACTAATCCTTTTAAGTAAAAGATTAGTGTCATTTGTTAATTAATCTATCGAAATCCAATTATTTTTTAATGCAATAATCACAGCATTTAATCGATCAGATACCTGTAATTTTTGGATTATATTTGAAACATGATTTTTAACAGTTTTACTCGAAATAAATAATTCAGCTCCTATTTGAATATTGGAAGATCCTTGAGCTAAAAGATGTAAAATTTCAATTTCTCTTTTCGTTAAAAGATTATTCATAGCTTCATAATCTAGTTCTTTCTTTTTCTTTCCATTCTCAAGCAGGCGCGTATTTTCTTGAATAACTAAATTTGTTAATCGAGAATCTAAGAAGAATTGACCATTTTGAATTTGTCTTACAATATGAAGTAAATAATGTTCATCAATGTCAGTTAAGCAAATTCCATTTACCCCAATTTTCATCAAACACTCAATTTCATTATAATCTATATTATTTTTAATAATTACGATATTAATGTTGTTATCAATTAACTTTAAAAGCTGTGATTTTGCTTCCATCTCTTCATTTTTCACATGACAAATAAAAAATGATTCATTTAAATTGCTTGAATTTATTTCATGGAAATCTATTTTTCTAGCATCTAGTTTATGATGTATTAAAATTGTACATATTCCAGATACGAAAAGAGTATTTTCAACAAAAATAAATGTTTTATTTTCGTGGTGATTAAACTCATTGTTAGTAAACATTTTTATTCCCAACTTTCAACAGTAACTAGATTCAATTACTGATATTTCATTACCTAATCCTAATTATTCCTATAAAATTATATGGAATTAAATAGTATTTTACATGGATTACGAGAGAAATTATATTTCATATATGTTAAGCTATTGTTAAGTAATACTTAACAATGTAAAGCACTTAAATATATTAAACTATTGATAGAATAAATTAGTTTTTGTATTAGGAGGTTAAAATGAACTTTGAACAACTAGAATATGTTGTTAGTATCGCGAATGAGAAGTCGATTTCGAAAGCAGCGAAAAAATTGCATATTTCTCCTTCAGGGGTTAGTCAAGCCATTAGTCAACTTGAGAGAGAATTAGAAATAAATATATTTAATCGTTCTAGAGGCGGAATTACGTTAACTTTTGAGGGAGAGTTAGTATTATCTAGGTCAGTTGAAATTTTAAATAATTTAAAAGAATTAAAAGCACAGCTTTCGGATTTTAAGGAAACTAGAGTAAAACATATGAAAATTGCATGTGCACCTACTTTTACTTATACAATTCACGAAGTTTTAAAAAAATACTCCGACAATAACCATGGAGCAACAATTGAATTAAATGAACAAGGTAGTCCTCAGATCATTAACAATTTAGCAAAAGAAGACTATGACTTAGCGTTAGTTGTATCTTCAAAAGCGGAATTAGAAAAGGAAAATAATATTAAATTCGAATTCTTAAGTAAAGAAAAAGTGTGCATAATTGTAGGCAAAAATTCTCCTTTATATGAATTAGATTATGTTACAGCTGAAGATTTACTTTATCAAAAAGTCGTAATGTATACTTTTTCTAATAAAAATTTTCTGCAATTAGCTAAAAAATTTAAAAATGAGATCGTTCTTAAATCAAATCGTACGATGACACTTATTGAAATTATTAAGGAAGGACGCGTATTTACTTTTGTGCATAATACAACTTTAAAATATTTTCCTGAAGTATTAAGTGGCGAATTAAAAATAATCCCAATTAAAGAAACAGATTATATTTATCAAGACTTTTGGGTAATATCTCCAATTTCGAAAGATAATACAAGTGACAAAAATGAATTCATAAAGTGTGTAAAAGATCATTTAAATGGTATTTCTTAATAAAAAACGCTAAATGATACAAAACGAATTTGTATAATTAGCGTTTTTTTATTTTTATCTAAGCATTAGGAAATATCTTTTTTAACGATTCCTTCATATCAGGATTCGATTTAATTGTAGGACGGATAGATCTAGCCATTTCTTCAGCTTCTTCAATTGTTTCTGCTTTGTTTAGTGCAATTAATGCTCCTATTGCCACTGTACCTGCACGGGTATTACCACCACCACAATGGAAATACACTTTTTGATCATTTTGATAAGCTTCTACCACATGATCAATCGCTCTTTTAAGTGTTTCTGCTTGTTCTTCTTTATCATCAACAATCGGACTATGTACACGGTTAATTTGAGGGTCAACCTCATAATTTTTTACTCTTAGATCAAAAACAATATCTGCATTTTCGTTTTCCATCATGTCTTTAACGTCATCTACCCCACCGAAAAAGACACGATCTTTTATTAATTCTTGATAATTCTTGTTGCTCATTTTTTTGCCTCCAAAGACGATTTTTTAATATTTTTATCGAATGATTTCACTTAATCTTTCTTTTATATTTCCCTCAAATAATCCACCATGATAACAGATCACTTTTTCAATATCAAATGACAATAAAGCCTCAAGTGATTTTATCGATTGTTCAATATCATATGTGTATTGTGGGTTTGAAGGGTTTAATTGACTATTTTCAATCATTAGTGCATCTCCTGCAACTAATGTTTTCGACTCCTTATGATAAAAGCTTATATGACCTGGTGTATGGCCAGCAGTGTCAATCACAGTAATACCACCACAAATTGCCAAATCATTTCCAGGGGTAACAATATGGTTAACTTTACCTTTTGGTGGGTTTTCTAATCTGTTTTTAAATGCTTTTCGAAATTCATCTGTTGTATCCGCTGGTAAGGACGCTACAGCTTTCGCAATTTTTTCTGGTGTAATTTTAATCAGTAACTTCTCGCCTTGAATATAAGGTTTTTCTATTTCACTCGCATAAACTTCAATTTTGTTAGTAGACTCTTCTACAATCACAGAAAGACTTCCAATATGATCAATATCTTGATGAGTAATCAGTATTTTATTCAGTTTTTCAAAAGGTACACCAACAGTTTCAAAGCAATTTTGAAATTCGTTTAATTGTCCTGGATAACCTGTATCAATTAATACTACATCTTCTTCATCCCAAATTAGTGTTGGATGAATTGTATTTGTCATACCATTTGAATTCATCGTAATGCTTAACATTTGGATCTTACTTTTACCAAGCATAAAATCACTCCCGAACTATAATGTGTAATCATTTCCAAGTACTATCGTACCGATTACAGCTCATCCAGTCAACACTAAAATTTATTATTATAACATAAATATTTTTGTTTGTCAATATTTTGGTTGATTTATTAAAATGTAATTTTTAACATTTTCTAAACAAAAAAACTAGATATACTAATCTTAAAGTATATCTAGTCATTCTGTTGTGTTAAGGACTTGTTACCTCAATATTCAAAGTATAGGTAATTTTGTGAAGTTGATTTCCACTACAATCCTCTAATTTTTAAAGAGGGATATTTCCATGTTTCTTCTTAGGTCGTGTTTCACTTTTTGTACTTAACATTTCTAAGGATTGTTTTAAGACTTTACGTGTTTCTCTTGGATCAATCACATCATCGACCATGCCATGAGAAGCTGCAACATATGGGTTTGCAAACATGTCTCTGTATTCTGCAATTTTTTCAGCGCGAGTTGCAATTGGATCAATACTTTGATTAATTTCTTTTGCAAAGATAATATTTGCTGCTCCTTCTGGTCCCATTACGGCGATTTCTGCATTTGGCCAAGCGTATACAACATCTGCTCCAATTGCTTTAGAATTCATTGCTACGTATGCCCCGCCATATGCTTTTCTTAAGATTACTGTAATTTTTGGAACTGTAGCTTCTGAATATGCATATAAAATTTTAGCTCCGTGACGAATAATTCCACCATGCTCTTGGTTTACACCGGGGAAGAAACCTGTTACATCTTCAAATGTAATTAAAGGAATATTAAATGAATCACAGAAACGGATAAATCTTGAAAGTTTATCAGATGAATTAATGTCAAGACCGCCTGCCATTACTTTTGGCTGATTTGCTATGATTCCAACACTATGTCCATCAATTCGACCAAATCCAATCACGATGTTCTTCGCAAAGTTTGGTTGTACTTCCATGAAGTCTCCATTATCAAGAATTTGCTCAATTACTTTTCTTACATCGTAAACTTTCGTAGATTCGATCGGAACTAAGTCAAGTAGATCTTCTCTCCAATCATCTTTTTCGAAGAATGGAACTCCTTCTGGTTTTTCATTATTATTTTGAGGTAAAAAGCTGATTAATCTGCGTACCTGTTCTAATATTTCTGGTTCTGATTCTTCAGTGAAATGAGCTACCCCGCTAATCGAAGAATGAACTTTTGCCCCACCAAGATTTTCTGTTGTAATTTTTTCTCCAGTAATTGTTTCAATTACTTTTGGTCCTGTAATAAACATTTGGCTTGTCTTTTCAACCATAAAAACAAAATCAGTAATAGCTGGTGAATAAACTGCTCCACCTGCACATGGTCCCATTATGACAGATATTTGCGGAATAACGCCAGAATAGATTGAATTACGATAAAATACATGACCGTAACCGTCTAATGAAACTACTCCTTCTTGTATTCTAGCACCACCAGAATCGTTTAAACCTATAAACGGAGCACCTACTTTTGCAGCTAAATCCATAGCTTTTGCAATTTTTATCGCATGCATTTCACCTAATGCTCCGCCAAATACTGTAAAATCTTGTGCAAAAACATAGATTAAACGTCCATGGACTTTACCATAACCTGTGACAACACCTTCACCTGGGCTATCCATTTTATCCATTCCAAAATTCGTAGCGCGGTGTTTAATAAAAGGATTTAATTCGACAAAAGTATCTTCATCTAATAAAAGATTAATACGTTCTCTAGCAGTTAATTTCCCTCTATTATGCTGTGAATCTATTCGTTCGTCTCCACCGCCTAGTTCAATGACTCTCTTTCGATCCATTAATTCATTTATTTTCTCATACGCTGTTGTCATAACTTTATTCAACTTCCTTTCTTAGTAACACTAGATGATGGTTGGCATAGCTCAAACAATACTTTATTCGTTGAATTTGGATGAAGGAATGCAACTAGGCTATCGTGCGCACCCTTTTTTGGAACTTCATTTATTAGTTTAATTCCGTGTTCTTTCATAATTTCAAGCTGTTTCTCACAGTTTTCTGTTTCTAATGCGATATGGTGAATTCCTTCACCTTTTTTCTCAATAAACTTTGCAATTGGGCTTTCTGGATTAGTTGCTTCTAAAAGCTCAATTTTCACTTCACCGATTTCGATAAAGGCTACTCGTACTTTTTCACTTTCAACTGTTTCAATTCCTTTAAGTTTTAAGCCTAGTACATTCGTATACAATTGAATAGAAGTCTCTAAATCTCTTACTGCAATTCCAATATGATTAATTTTTTTAGGACTAGTCTCATGCATTACAATGTCTCCTTCCTATTGCCTTCAAAAATGGATAATAAATAGTTTGCAGCTGAAGTAGCTGTTACTTCTCCATTTACTATTGAGCTTTCAATCGTTTTTAAATTTTGTTTCACACTTTCATGATTCATAAAGCTTAGTTTCAACTGTTCAAAAACCATGTTGTACATCCAATCAATCATTTGTTTTTGACGGCGCAAAGAAAAATAGCCAGACTCAGTTGTTAGATCTTTGAAAGCATTAATTTCATTCCATATTTCTTCAATACCTTCACCAAGTAACGCGGAAGCTGTGTATGCTTTACTAGACCAACCAGGAGTTGAAGGCTGTAATAAGTGAAGTATTCGATTAAATTCAGCCTTAGCCGCCTTGGCCTTTAATTTGTTTTGTCCATCGGCTTTATTGATAACAATTGAATCTGCAAGTTCCATGATGCCTTTTTTAATTCCTTGTAACTCATCTCCTGCTCCAGTTAGCATGACTAAAAGAAAAAAATCTACCATTGAACGAACCTGTACTTCACTTTGTCCAACACCGACAGTTTCGATTAAAATCACGTCATAGCCTGCTGCTTCGCATACAAGCATTGATTCTCGTGTTTTACGTGCAATCCCACCAAGAGAACCACCTGATGCAGAAGGTCTAATAAATGCATTAGGATTCTTTGAAAGTGAATCCATTCTTGTTTTGTCTCCTAAAATACTACCTTTTGTAATTGTGCTACTTGGATCGATTGTTAAAACGGCTACTTTATGACCTTGTTCACACAAATATGTTCCAAAGCTTTCTATTAAACTACTTTTACCGGCACCTGGAACCCCAGTTATTCCAATCCGGA
This sequence comes from Bacillus sp. AFS001701, assembly GCF_002559405.1. Classification (GTDB taxonomy): domain Bacteria; phylum Bacillota; class Bacilli; order Bacillales; family Bacillaceae_G; genus Gottfriedia. Next base: position 14,334 of record NZ_NTZO01000125.1, read on the forward strand.
TCGAACGACCTGAATGAGGAAGTAACCTCGTCAACACATTTTGTGCAGAATGCATATGTGCTAACGAATTACTTTCTATAAGGGTAATTGTTTGGGCTAAAATAGTTCGATTGCCTTCAAGTACTCCATTTACATAGTCGTCTTCTGAAAGCTTTTTCTTTCTTTTGTTTTCGTAATCCATTTAAATCGAATCCTCAAGTCGGCGATTAATTTCTTCAATAACCTTTTGTGCCGCAACTGGGATAACAGTACCTGGTCCGAAGATTGCTGCCGCTCCATTCTTCAATAAAAATTCATAGTCCCCTGCTGGTATTACTCCTCCAGCAACAAGAACAATGTCCTGTCGACCTAGTTTTTTTAACTCTTCCATTAATTGTGGAAGTAGCGTTTTATGACCACCTGCTAAAGAGCTCATCCCGATAACATGAACATCATTTTCAACTGCTTGAAGTGCCGTTTCCGCTGGTGTTTGAAATAAAGGACCGATATCTACATCAAAGCCTAAATCAGCAAATGCTGTTGCGATTACTTTCGCTCCACGGTCATGACCGTCTTGTCCAAGTTTAGCAATCATAATACGTGGACGACGACCTTCTTTCTCTTCAAAATCATCAGCCATTTTACGTACAATCTCTATTTCATCTTTTTCACCGTATTCTGCACTATAAACACCCATAATTGAACGAATAACGGCTTTATGTCTGCCTACTACTTTTTCATAAGCATCCGAAATTTCACCTAATGTTGCACGAGCTCTAGCAGCTTCAATTGCAAGCGCTAACAAATTACCTTCCCCAGACTCCGCTGCCTGAGTAATTGCGGTTAATGCTGCCTGAACTTTTGCTTCATCTCTAGATGCTCGAAGCTCTTGTAATCGCATAATTTGCGCTTCACGAACCGCAGTATTGTCGACTTCTAAAACATCTAAAGGATCTTCTTTTTCAAGACGGTATTTATTAACGCCAATAATTGTTTCTTTACCTGAATCGATATGAGCTTGACGTCTTGCTGCGGCTTCTTCGATTCTCATCTTTGGTAAACCAGTTTCAATCGCTTTTGCCATACCACCTAATGATTCAACCTCTTGAATATGTGCCCAAGCTTTTTGAACTAATTCATTTGTTAACGACTCAACGTAATATGAGCCTCCCCAAGGGTCGACTACATTACAAATTCCAGTTTCTTCTTGTAAATAAAGCTGCGTATTACGGGCAATACGAGCAGAGAAATCAGTTGGTAATGCAATTGCTTCATCTAAAGCATTCGTATGAAGTGATTGAGTATGTCCTAACACAGCAGCCATCGCTTCAATACAAGTACGAGTCACATTATTAAATGGATCTTGTTCAGTTAAACTCCAACCAGATGTTTGTGAATGCGTTCTTAGCGCCATCGATTTTTCTTTCTTTGGATCAAATGATTTGATCAATTTAGCCCAAAGTAAACGTGCTGCTCTCATTTTTGCAATTTCCATGAAATAGTTCATTCCGATTCCCCAGAAAAATGATAAACGAGGAGCAAACGAATCAATATCGATACCCGCTTTTAAACCTGTTCGAACATATTCCAACCCATTTGCCAAAGTATAGCCTAATTCGATATCCGCAGTTGCCCCTGCTTCTTGCATATGGTAACCAGATATACTGATACTGTTGAATTTTGGCATATGTTGTGAAGTATAAGAAAAAATATCAGCGATAATACGCATTGATGCTTCTGGTGGGTAAATATAAGTATTTCTCACCATATATTCTTTCAAAATATCGTTTTGAATCGTTCCTGTAAGCTGTGATTGGTGTACCCCTTGTTCTTCAGCAGCAACAATATAAAATGCTAAAACAGGAAGTACTGCACCATTCATTGTCATTGAAACTGACATTTTATCTAAAGGTATACCATCAAATAAAATTTTCATATCAAGGATTGAATCAATTGCAACCCCTGCTTTTCCAACATCCCCTTCAACACGAGGATGATCTGAATCATATCCACGGTGAGTAGCTAAATCAAACGCAATCGATAAACCTTTTTGACCAGCAGCTAAATTTCTTCGATAAAATGCATTACTTTCTTCTGCAGTTGAAAAACCAGCGTATTGACGAATTGTCCAAGGCTTGTTTATATACATCGCAGGGTAAGGTCCACGTAAAAACGGAGCGATTCCAGAAACGTAACCTAAATGTTCCATCTGATTAAGATCATTCGAATCATATAATGGTTTTACATCTATTTGTTCTAAAGTTTTCCAATCATCATGATTAACTTGCATCTGTTTAGGAGGTGCTATATTTGGTGCTGAAAATGTTGAATTAAATGGCATCTTTGTAAAGTCTGTTAGTTTGTTCATTTCATAATCCCTCCATCCTTTTGTAGATTTTGCAACTTCTCGAAATTATTTACATTGATATGAATGAAATCATCAATTCCAACTTCTTTATATAAATTCATATCATCTATTGACGGTTTTCCTGCTAAAAGTACATTTACATTCGGATTAATTGTTTTAATCTGTTTTGTTAAAGAAGGTACGACTTCTAAATATTGATCATCTGTAGAACAGATGACAGCAATTGTCGATTCTGATTTTTTAAATGCATCAATTATTTCATCTATTGTTGCAAAGCCTTTATTTTGAAGCACCTTAAATCCTCCAACTTCAAAGAAATCAGTAACAAAGTCGGTTCGAGGTTTATATGCTGCAACTTGACCAAAATTTGCTACAAATACAGTTGGAAATTCACCTGTACTATTTTTATAGCTTTGAGAATTTTGGCGTAATAATTCATAAGGTTGTGCACCACGATGTACGTTTAATGAATTAACTCTAGGAAGTTCTGAGTCTACTAAATTCATTGCATTTAAAATGTTCAATATTGTTGCACTATTATTTGCTGCATCAATAATATCTTCAATTGAACAGCCACTTTGTAAGACGAAATGTTCGGAACTACCCTCGAAGATTTCTTTATTCCCCTCAACTTCTTTACGACTCAATTCTTTTTTCTCTAACACTGTTTCATTCAGATTCGGATAAATATTAGTCCCAATAAATTTATCTTTTCTATTTTTTATGTTGCTCGATTTTTCTTCTGCAACCTGTCTAACTAATTCTTGAGGGAAGCCTTCTTGAATTGCCTTAACCATTCCACCTTTTTCTTCAATCTTTTGGAATAGTTCCCATGCCTTTTCAGCCAAAGTGTAGGTAAGTGATTCAATATACCAAGAACCACCAGCTGGATCAGCGACTTTTGATAAATTTGATTCTTTTTCTAGAATTAAATGTGTATTTCTCGCAATACGTCTAGAAAACTCATCAGATGATTTAATCGATTCATCAAATGGTGAAACATGAAGTGAGTCAGATCCACCAATTACGCCTGCAAAAGCTTCAACAGTTCCTCTAAGTATATTTACATAAGGATCATAAATCGTTTTCGTCCATGCAGATGTACGAGAATGAATATTCATTTTTTGTGAAGCTTCATTGCCACCTAATTCTTTCAACATTCTTGCCCAAATCATTCTAGCTGCTCTTAATTTTGCGATTTCCATAAAGAAGTTCGATCCGACAGAAAACGAGAAAAGTATTTTCGTCGCTGCATCATCAAGCGGAATTTGTTGGTTATCCATTTCACGTAGATACTCTAATCCAGTTGAAATAGCAAATGCTAATTCTTGCACTGCATTTCCTCCAGCATCGTGATAAGGATGTGACTGCACTAAAATATTTCTTAAATTTGTTGAATGTCTAACCGACCATTTTGTGATCTCAGCCATCATTTTGTAAGCATTTTCAAGAGAATATGGAAGTGTCCCTTCTTTCACTAAATTACTGATCGGATCCATTCCAATAAAGCCATTTATTTTATTAAAATCGTAATTTTGTTGTTGCAAATAGGCGATAAATGAACCAAAAAATGCTTGCCCGCCGTTAACTGTTTCAATATATAAAGGAACTTCCTCTAAATTTATATTTTGAAAGGCTATTCTAAAATCATTAATAGATGTTATGATTAACCCTTTATTTACATTATTATTTTTACTATTTGTTTCGAAGGATTCATTTAGTAGGATCTTTAACATCGTTTGCCCTTTGTCTAAATCATGTTTTGCAACACGGTTAAACTCTACTGGCGAAGAACAATCTAATTCCTGACTAATTTCCCATGGTTTTTCTAAATAGCCTTGTTCATTTGTTCCTCTAACGAAAGGAAATTCACCTGGTTGTGCGTTTAAATAAGGATAGTTAGCAATATCCTCTTCCCCATACATCGGCTTCAAAATTATTTCCTCATACGTTTTTGTTACTAGCTTTTCCTCAATAGTGGCTCCTTTTAAGGATTTTTCAACAACATCTCTCCACTCTTGTACAGTAGGCTTTGGAAATTCAGCAAATAAATTATCTTCCAAGTTATGGTTCGAAGTTTTCGTATTTTCTGACATGAATAAAGCCACTCCTTTCTTTAACTCTTAATTTAATAAGATGTAAAAATAAATTAGATCATCGAATTTATCTATGTAATAAAGTCGATTTTTCTTCTCATTAAGAATATAAATGCAAAGAATAATTAAAATTTCGACAAACACTTTCAAAAATCCTCTAAAATTA
>NZ_NTZO01000126.1 GCF_002559405.1 Bacillus sp. AFS001701
TGCGCATTAATCTACGGGATTGTTTTCATCAATATTTTTCAAAGATTAAATGTAACAAATCAAAAATTACAAATTAAGTATTTAATTATATTCGGTTTAATTTGTGCATTATTATTATCGATGACTTATTTTATAATTGGCTACTTAGGTGCCTCAGCAACGATTACTGGTCAAATTGACAATGGAGCAATCGTCTTAACAAAAGTAATGAATCAATTATTTGGAAATGGTGGAACGATTGTTTTAGGACTTATTTTTACACTTGCATGTTTAAGTGTTTGTATTGGTTTAATCACATCATGTTCTCAATATTTTAATAGTATTTTCCCTAAATTATCTTATAAACAATGGGCAATCTTATTATGTTTTATAAGTGGTTTCGTAGCAAATTTAGGACTTACACAAATATTAAAAGTATCCGTTCCAATATTAGGTCTTTTATATCCAATGGCAATTGCACTGATTGTACTAGCACTTTTACACGATCAATTACCATTTAAAGGTAGACCCGTTTATTTATTAACAATTTTGTTTGTTGGAATTTATAGCTTAATTGAGATCATCAATTCATCATTTTTAAATAACGGACTAAATGAATTATTATCGATTGTTCCAATGCAGAGTAAAGGATTCGGTTGGGTAATACCAGGTTTAATTGGTTTTGTAATAGGGTGTATGATGGAGAAGTTTTTTGTAAAAGAATATTCCGAAGTAAAGAACGCAGCATAATTCTATTTTCAAAAATAAAGAGCGGCTCATTAGTCTTAGCACTTTTGAAGTCGCTCTTTATTTGTTAAAAATGCTTACTAAGGTTTTCTTTCACTAACAATGATGGCTTTAATTCACTGATACTTTTTTGTCCGGATAAAGCCATCGTTAAATCAAAATCAGCTAAAATATTTTTCATTACTTGGACTACCCCGTTTTTACCAGCAAGAGCGAGGCCATACATATACGGTCGACCAATTAATACCGCATCAGCACCGATTGCTAAAGCTTTATATACATCTGATCCCCTTCTAATGCCACTATCCATTAAAATTGGTAATCTACCTTTTAATTCACTACAAATACTCTCTAATGCATCTAAAGTACTAATTGTTCCATCAACTTGTCTTCCACCATGATTCGAAACGATAATGCCATCCATACCATATTCAAGTGCAAGCATTGCATCGTCCTTATGTAAAATTCCCTTTAATAAAATTGGTAATTTAGTTTGTTTTCGCAAAAATGCTAAATCTTCCCACGTTAATGCAGGATTGCCAAAGAGTCTTGTCCATAATAGAATTGCTGACTGTGGATCTTCTTCAGGTGATTTATTTAATCGTGATCGAAATACAGGATCCTCTAAATAGTTACCAATACCTTGCCCTTGTAAAAATGGTAAATATGCATTTTCAATATCTTTTTCTCTCCAGCCCATAATCGAGGTATCAAGCGTAATAACAATCGCTTCATAGCCATTTGCTTCAGCACGTTTCATCATACTTGCTGCTATTTCCATATCACTACTACAATATAATTGATACCATTTACAAGAATTTCCTAGAACAGTTGAAACCTTTTCTAATGAGTAAGTAGATGCAGTACTAGTAATGTATGGAATATTCAATTCTGCTGCAGCTCTAGCAGCTTCAAGTTCCCCTTCTGGATGCGCAATCGACTGGACACCGATTGGAGCAAATAAAATTGGTGAATGATATGTTTTGCCGAATAAATTTATACTAATATCACGCTTTGCCACATTACGTAACATCCGCGGTACAATTTTCCACTTATCAAATGCTAATCGATTTTCATTCATCGAGCGCTCACTACCTGCGCCCCCAGCTATATAATAAAAAGGGCCTTCCTCTAATTGCTCTTGTGCCAACTTTTCTAAATCCTCAAATCTAACAGGAATCTCACTTTTTTTCCCACCACTATACACTTGTAATTGAATATAATTTCCGAAATTCTTCATTCGAAACACATCCTTCAAAAAGTTGTAAACGTTTACATATTCTAATTCATTTCAAATAACTCCTTTATTTTTTTAAATAAATCATTCGACATTTTGAATATTTATTAGATTTCTTATCCCGTTTAGTACTTACATTTATATTAATAAATTTTGTTTGAATTATACTACTCTATTATTTTTGTTTTTATAAAAAATGAATTTTCTTACTTTATATTGATTAAATATGTTCTTAAATCCTGTAATAGAGTGTACAAATAAGTAAGATAACCTTTTTAACATGAATGGTTGATTTAAAGAATTGTAAACCAATTAACCAATTTGATTGACTACTTATTTATATTAATTTAAGAAATTAGATAAATGTATTTACCTTTCGCCCTTATTACTATAAAGGTGGTGTTTGTTTGAATCACTCTGATTGGATGAAATTAAGTGTAAGACTTGCTTACGAAAACTTATTAAATAAGAATGGTGGGCCATTTGGAGCTGTTATTGTCCAAGATGGAAAAGTAATTGGTGCCGGCGTAAATGGAGTCACAACTTTAAATGATCCAACTGCACATGCAGAGGTCCAAGCAATTCGAAACGCATGTCAAAATTTAGGTACATATTTATTAAAGGATGCCGTTTTATATACTAGCTGTGAACCATGTCCGATGTGTCTAAGTGCTGCCTATTGGTCTAGAATTTCAAAAATATATTATTTTTTCACAAAAGATGATGCTGCAAAAATTGGATTTGATGATGCACATATTTATTATGAACTTTCATTGCCATATGAAGATCGAACAATCCCTAGTGAACAAATTATGATTAAAGTAAAAGATATTGAAAACCCTTTCATTGTTTGGTCAAAAGATGAAAGTCATGTACATTATTAATCGGTATAAGAAAAGGTTGCTCATTACTAAATAATGGGCAACCTTATTTTCATTTTTGAATTATAAATTTCAATCTTTTAGCTCATGATCTTGCTCTGAAACTTCAATTTCCACTAAATTTGATGAATCATCTTTTTCATTATTATTTTCTTTCCAAATTTTATACTTTTCAATAT
>NZ_NTZO01000127.1 GCF_002559405.1 Bacillus sp. AFS001701
TGTGTACATAATTATTAGTTAATTGTAAACTTGAAAAATATTACTCTTCTTTAAAAGTATAGTTAATATTAACGGAATTATTAGGAAACTATTGTGGATTAGTAAGACCTTGTATATATTTAAAGTACAATATGACCGAACGATTGCTCATATTATGATGAATTTTATTTAAAAAGTTATTAAGGAGGATGAATGATGGAAGAAGTAATTGAAAAAGCAATTCAAGATATCTACCCAGATGATTTCGCTTGGTGTTATGGTTGTGGTCGATTAAATAAAGATGGTCATCATCTTCGCACTGGTTGGCAAGGTGATAAAACAGTTACGATCTTTACACCTGAATCAAAGTACATGGGAATTCCAGGTTTTATTTATGGTGGATTAATAGCTTCGTTAATTGATTGTCATGGGACAGGCTCTGCCTCACTTGCATTACACCGCAAGAATGGAAATGAGATAGGAGATGGCTCAGCACCACCTAGATTTGTAACCGCTTCCCTCAATGTGGAATATCTTAAACCAACTCCCCAAGATGTACCACTAAAAGCAGTTGGAACTGTAGAAGAAATCCATCCAAAAAAATGGAAAGTTCATACAGAATTATTTGCAAATGACACTCTTTGTGCTCGTGGAGAGGTAGTTCTTGTTGTTATGCCTAGCACATTTTTAAAATAATAACTTGAAATAAAGTTCTTAAACAACAAGTGCATGCTTTGTTAAAGATTATGAGTAGCTTTTCGCTACTCTATTTTTTTAAAAATATAAATCTATAAAATCTATATATAATTCAATTTCATTTGTTTTAATAAAGAGTATATGGTAAATTAAGGTCATTAACTTATTAAAGTTGTTTAATAAGTTTTTTAAGGCGGTGAATTTAGTGAATGAATTTTTAGCAACTCCAAGCACGATGAGGAAAATGGTTCTTCGTGGTATTCGTACAACACTATTAAAACTAGGAAGTGCAACTAAAGTTGAATTAAGTCAAAGGCTAGAAATTAGTTTTCCAACAATTAGTAAGTTCCTAACAGAAATGGAAAAAGAAGGAGAAGTTCTTTTAGTTGGATTAGATAATTCTAGTGGAGGAAGAAGAGCAAAAAGATATTCTTACAATCCTGAACATATGTTAGGGCTGGTAATTTTTTTAGAAAAAACAGAAACGAATTATAAAATTTTTAATTGTGTCGGTGAAATAAAGGAACAAGGCAAAGTATCTAGTGCATTAATGGATAATAGTTTATATTTTTTAACGACTACCATTGAAAATATAATAAGTAAATATCCAAAAATCAGTTCAATGTCGATTGGAGTTCCAGCAGCGGTTGATAATGGAAGGATGTTTTATATACCAGGATATGAACAGTTTCAAAACATTAATTTAAAAGAATATTATGAAGAACATTTTTCGATCCCTGTCATAGTTGAGAACGATATGAATGCAGCTGTTTTGGGTTTTCATAATAATAGAGGGATAAAAGAAAAACAATCACTTGTTTATTTGTATTCAGGACAAAACGGCCCAGGTGCAGGAATTATGGTAAACGGTGATGTTGTTAGAGGTAGTACTTTTTTCTCAGGAGAGGTTTCATTTGTACCCCAGTATGATGAAAGAAATTTCGGGCAGGCGTTAGTGAATGGAAAAGCACTTAAAAACATAATCATAAGTGAGGATTATGAAATTGATGCAATCAGTAGGCTAGTGGCCTCATTTGTAGCTATTATTAACCCTCATATCATCATTTTTTGTAAGGATGAAGTTGAAAACGTAATAGTAGATAAAATTAGAATGACTAGCTCAAAATATTTTCCGTCTGAACATCTTCCTGTACTTACTACGAGTGATTGGAAACAAGACTATTTAGTTGGATTACAAAGTCTTTGTCTTAAACTTATGATCGATTGATAATAAAATGTTAGTCATATAAGGTGGTGATCCCCATTTAATACTAAAATTTTAAAAAAGAATATTGGGGAGTGATAAATAAATGAAGATTGAACATATTGCTATTTGGGTTAAGGATTTGGAAGGTATGAGGGAGTTTTACGAAACTTTTTTTAATTGTAAGACCAACAATAAATATCATAATAGTGAAAAGAAATTTGAATCTTATTTTCTTACTTTTGAATCTGGCGCACGATTAGAGATTATGCGTAAAGAAGGTATTGTTAAGACGAATACTGATGATCAAATTGGTTGGGCTCATATTGCAATCTCCTTAGGAAGTGAAGATGCCGTCATTCAGATGAGTGCCAAATTTAAAAATAGCGGTTATCCTCTTATTAATGGTCCTCGTGTGACTGGTGATGGGTACTACGAGAGTGTAATTAAAGATCCAGAAGGGAATCTTATTGAGTTGACTGTTTAACTTATTAAAGACGTTAAATAAGTAGATAATTCGACACTTATTAAACGTATTTAAAAAGTTTTTTAATTTAATAACTGGAGGTTAAGAATGGATACTTCTTTAAATAGTCGACAAATTCAATTATGGCGGGTCGCAATTTATTTCATTTTTGCACTGACTGGATTTGCATTCGCATCATGGGTATCTCGCACGCCTGCAATCAGGGATACTTTAGGTTCTACAACAGCAGAGATGGGTGTAATCATATTTGGGCTTTCCGTAGGATCGATAGTCGGATTGACAAGTGCCAGTATTCTGATTGCTCAAAAGGGCGGACGTTTTGTCATGGTTTTTGGTCTATTAGTGGTTTCTATCGGACTCTTAATTGTTGGTATCAGTGGTTCATGGCTGACAAATAGTATGATTGTATTTTTAGGACTTATCGTTTTTGGTTTTGGGCAAGGAATATGCGATGTAGCGATGAATGTAGAAGGAACCGCAGTTGAGAAAGCTGCTCAAAAGTCGCTCTTAACCGGTTTTCATGCTGCGTTCAGTTTGGGTACGCTTCTTGGAGCATTGGTTGGTTCGACAATGACTAAGTCAGGAATCTCTGTACCTGTTCACTTGTCACTGACAGCCTTGGTTATCGTTCTGATTGTTTTATATTTATACCGTTTCATACCTGCCGACACAGGTAAAGAAGTTACTAGCGACTCTGTTAAAGTAAACAGAACGAAGGAATATATGGCCGTTTGGAAAGAGCGACGTACAATAATGATCGGTATCATTGTTCTTGGAATGGCTTTTGTTGAAGGATCAGCAAATGACTGGTTACCACTTATTATGGTTGATGGTTACAATGTTACACCAGCTATGGGATCCATTGCATATGGCATTTTTGTCGGTTCAATGACTTTTGGACGTGCAATAGGTGATAAAATAGTAGACCGTTTCGGCCGAGTTATCGTTTTGCGTGCATCAGCACTTTTGGCTTTTGTAGGACTGATTATTGTTATAATGAGCCACAGTTTCGAAGTAGCAACGATTGGTATTGTTTTTTGGGGACTTGGGGCAGCATTTGGTTTTCCAGTTGGATTATCCGCTTCAGGAGACGACCCTCATAGAGTAGCTGCAAGAGTAAGTGCAGTATCGACAGCTGGTTACCTTGCATTCCTAGTAGGACCACCATTTTTAGGAATTATCGGTGAACATGTAGGGTTACTACGTGCTCTGATTTTCGTACTTATTGCTGTAACGATCTCTGGACTTCTATCAAAAGCTTCGAAACCGATTGGAAAACAAACTAATTTGGAAATGGACTCTAAAGTTTCTAATTCCCTAAAGTTGTAACATAATAACGAAAAGAGGATAATCGGTTAAGGGGCTGTTGACAAAATGGGAAAGGAGATTTAACTCCTTTCCCATTTTGGTTTTTAGGTTATTTCTTAGTGTTTAAACCTGTTTTTATA
>NZ_NTZO01000128.1 GCF_002559405.1 Bacillus sp. AFS001701
AATCGGGACCAATCAATATTATAAAAATTTTTAGTTTCTATAAATACTAGAAAAATGATCCCGTATAATAGAGAAAAGTTCATAAAAAACATTGGTTTTGAATTCATAATACTAACCTCTCAATTTCAGTTCTTTTTGATTTATTAAGTTACGTTAGGAAAGAAACTGTAGCGATATTTGATATATTTACAATGAACTAAAATGGTTAATTATTATACTCAATTGTCTTTTCTATTTGTTCTTCTGTAATTCCCATTAATCCATACCAAGTTGGTGGTGGAAGTAAAACTCTTTGTTCTTTTCCAACTGAATAGTGTATCAATGGCCTTAACACTGTAACAGCATAAGGAGAATTTTGAAAATCTACTTTAATAGGAACTTCTGCTTCTTTTTGTTTATTTGGATTAATAACGAATGGCTTAATATTGAATACTTGTTCATCATTCAGATCTGCCTCAAATTTGTTAACAACAATTTTATTGCCAACGTTATTTTGCAAAGTATACATGTAATTATTTTTTTCATCTCTAATAATTGGATAAAATTTCTCTACTTCTAGAGGCTTATGCTTATCCGAAGTATCATCAATTACATTTATTCCTAATGCTCCAACATCATATTTTTTCAAACCATTTTTAGTTTGTATGGTTATATCCCTTATTTCTGTTTTACCTTTAGATTTAGCGACAATATTAAGAACCACAGTTTTCACATGATACTTTCCAACCTTAGCATTTCCATCTACTTCAAAACTCTCAATACTAATTGAATCTTCATTACTACTGAGATTGATTGAATAAATTTCATTAAACAAGTCTTTCTTATCACTAGAGTAAATATAGGTAAAATTTAGTGGTGTCCCTTCCCCTACTGCAAGACTATATGACCCATTAATAGGAAGAAATATATTTGATATTGCTTTACTTATAACTTCATTAGTTAGATATGATTTACTTTTCTTATTAAAAAACATTATTGGACCTGTCAATAAACCTAGTAAATAGAATGAGACAATGATAAATAAAATAATAAATAAGATTTTTCTTATATTCATTTTTCTAACTTAAATTTACTCTCCTAGTATTTTAGTAAACGTTTACGAAATACCTTAACATTTTAAAAGGTAAATTTTAACACTTTGTCATTTTTGTGAGCTATTTTACATTTTTTCACTTAACATGAAACTTGATACAACACGAAGGGCCCCAGCGAAATCGGGGCCATTTGTAATCAAACAAAGTGGCAATGTTTTCTATTCAGGCCGTTTAATCTGGATCTTTGTCTTTATATATTCAGTATGAGGTTTATCTCTCTTATCAACCCAGCTTACTTTGATAGAAATCTCATTTAATTTTACTATAGCGTCTTCGAATGTCTCTTCAGGGAATAAGTTAAAACTTCTACCTGCAGAAATACCTCCTGGAGATTTAATAGATGGAGAGATTGTGTAATCCTTAGAAACTGCTTTATCTGAAAAAGATTTTTTCATTAAAATGTTCGTGATCAACAAATCGGGAGTGTACAATACTTCATAAGCAATAATAGGTAATAGACCTGAGACGATGACATTTTTCATGTATGTTTTTGATTTTGAAACTCTAACATCAATCTCTATTCTTCCCTCAGCGGACTGATAAGTTTCAGCTCCAACTTGAAAGTTTTTACTATTTGATAAGAACTCAGATGGATTTTTCTTCAAAATATCTGCCGATTCAACTTTCATCGTATCGTCACCATTTTTCTTTGTTGGAGAAGTTTGTTCTGTAGTGGTTGGTATAGAAACAGGTTTCGATTCTAGAGCTTCTATTTTTTCACAAGCTGTGAAAATTGATATAGTTAAAACTATAGCAATTAATATAATTAGTTTTTTCATTTTATGAGAACGGAATAGGGTCCCCCCTATTCCTCTCCTTCTTTTTTAGTTTTTGCCCTTTATAAAGATCTCCATTATAAATTAAAAGTTAAATTTAGCTTGCAAATTCAGGTGTTGTATAATAGTTGTATCCTTTATACCAGTTTGTCCAAGCTCGATCAGAAATAGCTTTATTATTTTTGTAGTGAGTTGAATAAGCAATTTTAAACGCAGAGTATCCTCTAGATGGTACATAATCAACGTGTACAGTTCTAGTTTCATTGTACTTTTTTGAACGATAAGCATTTAAAGCATGTTTAAATGTTTCTTCTTGTTCTGCTGTATAGTAAGTTCCCCAGCTCTTACTAGTTTTGTAGACTTGGCCATTTTTTTCTGTGTAGCGGTATGATTTAAATGTTTGTACAGACGCCCCAGCAGTTTTATCAACTGAATCTAGCGCAAGTGATAATCCATCTTGAATAAAACCGCCAACAGTACCAACTAGTTTTCCTACGATATACATACTCACATTCCATATTGAATTCGCAGTAGCTCCACTCTTTTTCTCAACAAAATAAAGACTTCCGCTAACAGGATATTGGTATGTCGTAACCCTTGTTGTTCCCGGTTCAACCGCTATCGCTTTTGGTGTAACAACTGCATTTGTAGTAATTGTAGTTGCTGAAGATGCTTTTAATTTCGCCTTTGATTCTTGCACATGAGAAGTGTCATAATACACGACAGACTGTACTGGTTTTTCCAGTTTGTACCCCTCTTTTTTAATGTAATTCAATTGTGCATTTTCCTTTTTAGCCGAATCGATTTTATATTGAACTGGGCTTGCTGCAAATGTCGGTGTTGTTACACATAAAATCCCTGCTGTCAGTATGGCTACTCCTAACTTCTTAAATCCTAAGTACTTTTTCATGTTACCTCCCCTTTCTCCGTGTCCTTACTAAATCAGTTAGAAATTTCCTTAAATGAAGTAAGTTTTTTCATTCGTAACTACTAGTATTTTAGTAAACGTTTACGAAATTAGCTTAACACTTTAAAAGGTAAATTTTGCTAAAATTCATTGTCATTTTTGTGAACGATTTCACATTTTTATCTACGGCTGCTTTTAACTATATTGAAACCACATGAAAATTTTACAACTATGATTCTATTAACATGCATTATTCTTATATACTTATTTAATCTTCACAAAGGTACTTATAAAAGTAAAAATTTGTAATGTTTTACTAAAACATTCACAAAAATTCCACTAAATTCTTTCCCAAGATTACTATAATTAAAAACATTATATATTATTTAATGAGGTGATCGATTTGATAGATAAGGTTCTCTAATCAATTCAAAATATAGTAATGAAAAATTTTATTTTTTGATAGATTAAACTAAAAAAGGAGTAATTGAAGATTATGGATGAGAAGGCTTTTACTTTATATAGAATACTATCTATTTCATCGGGGATGCAGTCTTTATTTCTTATGTTAAATACTCGTTTTAAGTTAGAAAGTATAGTGAATGTAGTTGTATCATGTTTATTTTTTTTAAGTTACTTAATTATTTTTATAGTAATGCCACGAACTAAACGAAATTATCAATATATTATTTTAAGTTTTTTATTATTTGTATGTATTTCAATATTTGTTATTAAATAAAATAGTGAAGGTCAGCATTGAATAATTTGATGCTAACCTCCGCTATTTTAAATTGTTTCAGTCCAGTAAGATTTTATTAATTTTGTAAGCGCTGAATCGCTGTATATATATTGTGTCTAAGAACTCTTGTTTTTCCAGAATAATAGTATTGAACAACATCTTTTCCGTATCGATTAGGAGGCGTATGTTGAAATAATGTGTTAAGCAAAACCATAAAATGATGATGACACATACCCTGGAACATACCCCATGAAAATTTAACAACTATATTCTATTAAACATGCATTATTCCTATATTTTTATTTAATCTTCACAAAGGTACTTTTAAAAGTAAAAATTTGTAACGTTTTACTAAAACATTCACAAAAATTCCACTAAATTCATTCCCAAGATTACTATAATTAAAAACATTATATATTACATAAACAGGTGATCGATTAGATAGAAGGTTTTCTAATCAATTCAAAATATAATAAAGAGGTTCCTTAAGTGAAAACTTATTTTACTAAACTTTGATGAAGGGAACTGTAAGGTAACGGAGAACTATGAATAGAAATCCTAAGAAAAAGAAGAAAAGTCTTTTATTTAAATTAAGTTTAATCCTAATAATTCTAATATCAGGTACATTATGTTATGGATTCTATCAATATAAAAAAGGTATTCAGTTAGGTGAAAAGAACACAGATAAAAAAACTATAAAATTCAACTCTACGAAAATACCTAATAAAACTAACATCCTATTGCTGGGTGAAGATGCTCGTAAAAAAGGTGAAAGCTCACGAACTGATTCAATTATGATCTTACAATACAATAAAAAACACGAAACAAAGTTAGTTTCAATTATGAGAGATAGTTATGTTCCTATTCCGGGATATGGAAAACATAAGATTAATGCGGCTTATTCTTTCGGAGGGGCTGAACTTCTACGGCAAACGATTCAACAAAATTTTGGAATCGAAATTGAATATTATGCAATAATTGATTTCAAAGGTTTTGAAGAAATGATTGATGAAATTGCCCCAAAGGGAGTAACAATTAATGTAGAAAAACAGATGGAAAGTCATATCGGAGTCAGTCTTCAACCTGGTGTTCAACAATTAAACGGAAAAGAACTTTTAGGTTATGCAAGATTTAGACATGATGCTAAAGGTGATTTCGATCGAGTTTTAAGACAACAAAAAGTACTGGAAGCTATCAAATCCCAAGTACTTACTTTTAAAGGAATTACAAGTTTGCCTAAAACGATAGGGGTGATCCAGCCTTACATTCAAACCAACATGTCTACAATGGACTTATTAAAAATAAGTTCTGATTACATCGTTAAGGGTAAAGACAAAGATGTAGAGACATTAAGAATTCCTGTAAACAACGCTTTCACTCCAAAAAGATATGAAAAAGCCGGTGAAGTTTTGGAACTAGATGTAGAAAGAAATAAAGAGGCTTTGGGGCTGTTTTTAAATTAATAAAAGGACGCAAAATGCGTCCTTTCTTTAAAAACTATTATCTTACTGTCTCCAATTTAGTATAACTCAAATTCTTCCCAAAAAATCCCTTTAGCTCCCCAACCAACTCCTGAAACACCGGATGCTCATGATACATAAAATCATTATGCTTACCATCAATTATATACAACTCTTTAGGCTCCGCTGCCGTTTCAAAAAACTGAACCGACTCATCAACCGGATGTAAAAGATTATCCTTACCATGCGCCACAAACAATGGACACTCAATATCCTGTGCAATCTTATCTGCGTTCATGTTAATGATAGAATCTGTAAACTGCAACTGAGTCAACTTGCCAAACGGTGATAAAATAGCAAGCTCCTTCTGTACATAATCATTAGTAGCTTCATCCAATGGATAATGAATAAACGGATCCTCATATTTAGAACTTCCAGTCGTTACACGAAGAACACGATCCGCTTCAACTGTCTTCTTAATATCTACCCACTCAACATATGAATGAATTGATTTTAACCATCTTTCACCATTAAAGAAACCGTTTAAAGCAGCAACTGATTTAACTCGATCATCTGATGCAGCAACACGTACAACGTTTGATGCTCCCATTCCCCAACCGATTAATCCGATATTTTCAGGATCAACTTCTTCTTGAATTGATAAGAACGTAATCGCGTTTTTAATATCCTGAACTTGCTCATCTAAAATAACTCGTCCTGGAGTTCCTTCACTTTTTGCAAATCCACGGTAGTCAAAGCCAAGGCAAACATATCCAGCTTCAGTCATGTTACGAGCAAATAATCGTGGATAGAATTCGTTAAATCCATTGTATCCAGAGTTAGGAATAATCGCAGGTCGCTTTTCACCTGGTTGGTAATCATCTGGTAAATAAATCGTTCCATCTAATTTAAAACCTTCACTATAAAAACTAATTTGACGTTCTTTCATTATTAAATCCCTCCGATTTTTATTAGTTCGCTTAATTCGCGAATGCTTTTTAGATTTTCGATTGTTTGAATACATTGATACAATTCTTCACATTGTTTATTTCCTAAAATAGGGGCTACAAGATTAGTAAACTTTTGCTTCTTTTCATCAGCAGTTAATGGTTGATTATAGTCACCTCTTGCTTGGTGGATACTAGAAAAATAATGGATTTCTTCACTATCTACTATTTCAACATGACTAAGTGCCTTTTTAGGAAACTCATGATTTAGCTCATCATTAACATAAACTTCAATCTTTTCCATCAATCTAGCAATCTCTGGATTTTCCAATTGATTCAATACTTGATTTGGTCCTACTTCACCCGAATTGAGATAAGCAGCAATTGGAAAGGTCAAATTATATTGTGCTTCTTCTGTATTCTTTGGCATGGATCTATTTAATCTAGCTGACTCTGTAAAGGTAAAAACGTTTATTTTATGAATCTTTTCTATTCTTACATCATGCTTTTCTACTATTTCCTTAATTGCTTCAATTCCTGGTTGTACCCATCTGCAGCAAGCATAAGGTTTAAAATAAAGTTCTTCTATTTTATAATTTGAACTGCTGTCAGATAAAAATGGCATGGCTTCTTTCGTTTCAAACAGAGATGGAATCCCAGTAAATCCTTCTTTTGCCAAATAAGCAGCACCAACTCCAGTCATACTTCCCCAGCCAATCGCATCCTTCAGCATGGAGGGTGTTTCAATACAGCGCATCATTGGTGAGTAAGTAGATTGGTATTCAGCAATACCGAGAGAATGCTTGATCTCCTCTTCAGTTAAACCAATCATCCTGCTTACCCCAGCAGCTGCGCCAATCGCTCCCCACGATCCAGTACAATGGTATTCGGGACGAAGCTGATGGACGAGAATTCCAGCTCTAATCGCTACTTCATAAGCAATCAATAAGGAAGACATAAATTCTTCACCAGAAATATCGAATTCCTCTGCCGCTGCAAACACTGCTGGAAAAACGACTGCACCAGGGTGCCCTTTTGTTAAGCGATGACCATCGTCCATGTCCAGTGCATTTGCAGCTGTTGCATTGACTAGAGCTGCTCCAGTTGCACTTAATTTCAAAGGGCTCAAGAAAATGGAGCTACTACCTTTTCCATACTGAGTTTCAGAAAACTTTTTAACAATTTCATACACTGGTGTTGCAGTTCCAGCAATTGTACAGGCAATACTATCTGCCAACGCTTCCTTTAATGCTATTTTGGTTTTTGTAGGAACCTTAGAATAAGATTCCTTCATAATAAATTCCACCAAATTATCAGAAGTAATTAGCAATCAATCACATCCTCATAGGCTAACGATTATTTTTTCGTTAACCCTTCTTTATCCAACCAATCACGACTTACTTCTGTAACGTCTTTATGCTCTACGTCAACCGAGTAATTCAGCGCCATCATTGTTTCATTATCAAGTAAACCAGCAAGCTTATTTAATAGCTTAGGAACTTCAGGGTATTTTTTAGCTACTTTTTCACTAACTACTGGGACACCATTATAAGCTGGGAAGAATTGCTGATCGTCTTCAAGACTGATCAGTTTAAAGCCTTTGATTCGTCCATCTGTCGCAAACCCTACTGAAACGTCTACTTGGCCATCTTTTAATGCATTGTAAAGTAAACCAGAATCCATTTTTACTACGTTTTTAGCAGGGAATTTAAAGTCGTATTTCTTTTGAAGACCTTTCACTCCATCTTCACGAGCATAGAATTCTGCATTTGATGCAAATTTTAGCTTTTTCGGATTACTTTTTACTAGATTCGCTAAATCAGAAATTGTTTTGATTCCTAATTTATCTGCTGTATCTTGCTTCATTAAAATTGCATAAGTGTTGTTAAAGTTCGCTTTATTCAACCACTCGATTCCTTTTTTCTCATCATTTGCTTTTACTTTTTCATACGCTTTATCTGAGTCAGTTTCGACTTTTTGTTTTTGGTAAACGACTAAACCTGTACCTGTGTATTCCCAGTACGTATCGATTTGGCCATTTTCTAATGCTGAGCGAACAACGGTACTACCCATGTTGCTAGCTTCTTCAACGTCATATCCATTTTCTTTTAAGTAAATCGATGTAATTTTAGAAAGAACTTGTTGCTCTGTAAAATCCTTGCCACCAACTGTAATTTTACCTTTGTCAGATCCACCTCCTTCACTGCTTGTTTTTGAACTATTACAAGCCGTTAAAGAGAATAACAGCATTGCTGATACTAACATTGTGCCGAATTTTTTCATCCTAATTCCTCCCTTAATGTCACTAAGCTGCTTCATTTGTACGTCGAAGGCCTCGTGGAATGATTACTTTTTCAAGTCTTCCTAATATAAAATCAAGAATAATAGCAAGTAAGATAACGGGAACAGCTCCAGATAATATGATGCCAGTATCGTAAAGCGAAATTCCTGTAAAAATTAAATCGCCTAAACCTCCGCCTCCAATTAGGAAGGCTAATGCTGCAGTTCCAACATTGATCACGACTGATGTTCGGACTCCTGCCATGATGGCATACATCGCATTTGGAAGTTCCAGTTTAAAAAAGAGTTGTTTCGAGCTCATTCCCATTCCTCGTCCGGCATCGATAATTTGCGGATTTAAATTTTCAATTCCCGCTACCGTATTACGTAATATAGGAAGTAATGAATTAAACCAAAGTGCAAAAATCGCTGTTTGCCAGCCTAATCCAAAGTAACTCATCACGAGTGCAAGGATCGCTAAGCTTGGTACTGTTTGACCAATGTTGGCAAAGTTCAAAACAATCCAGTCATACTTTTTAAATTTAGGTCGAGTAACTAAAATCCCTAGGGGCACTGCGGTTCCAATCGAAAGCACTGCCGAAATGCCGACTAGTTTTAAATGCTCGATGGTTAAATTGATTAGATCATCTGGATTTTCAATTATGAATTTAAATGTACCCATAGCATAAGCAATAACTAGAATAGCCAGTGCAATGACACCCAAACTAATTTTTACTAGTTTTTCTGTCTTCTTACTAGTCAAAAAACCACCCTCCTTACCTTACAATTGAAAAATCTTTCGGATGAATTTCAGTTAAAAAGCTAAAGTCTGAGACTCGTAGAATTCCCATATATCGATTGTTTTCATCAACAACACATGCTTCTCCGTTTGGAGCCGCTAAAAGAATAGCTAAAGCAGTTTTCAAATTCTCATTTACTGAGATTACTTGTCCATGCCATTCATGACTCGAAATATTCTTTTTAAAACCATCCATTAATAAAACTAGATCTCTTACTTTTAATAAAGTTAATCGTTTTAACGATCGTTCTTCACCGACAAAGTCACTAACAAAGCTATTTTTAGGATTAGACAAGATTTCATCTGGAGTACCAAACTGCATCAGTTTTCCTGCATTAAAAATCGCAATTTTATCAGCTAATTTAATCGCTTCGTCAATATCATGACTAACAAAAAGAATTGTTTTCTTCATCTCTTTTTGGATTTTAAGAAATTCATTTTGTAAGTGATCACGAATAACTGGATCTAGTGCACCAAATGGTTCATCCATTAACATGACTGGTGGATCTGCTGCTAGAGCACGTGCGATCCCAATTCGTTGTTGCTGGCCTCCTGATAATTCATATGGGTAACGCTTTTGAAATTGTCCGGCGTCTAATCCCATCATGTCCATCAGTTCACTATATCTTTTCTTCATTTTTGATTGATCCCAACCAAGCATTTTCGGGACAACATTAATATTTTCTTCAATCGTCATATTTGGAAATAATCCGTTATGTTGGATAACATATCCAATCGATCTGCGAAGTTTAATCATATCCATCGAATGGACATCTTTTCCATCCACTTCAATCTTCCCGCTAGTGATTGGAATTAATCGGTTAACCATTCGAAGTAAAGTCGTCTTTCCACATCCAGAAGGTCCAAGGAAGACACAAATTTCTCCTTCTTCAACGTGGAAATTGATTTCGTTTACGGCTGTCACGTTCTTGTTACCGCTTTCATAAATTTTCGTAACTTTCTTGAATTCTATCATTAAACTCCACCTTCCTTCTCATTTCGTATATCTCATTTATTTCTAGTTCTTATGACCTAACACTTTTACTTGTAAATTTTTGCTGAAGTTTTCCTATTATTAAGTCCATTGCAATGGCTAAAATTGAAACGGCGATTGCTCCTACTTGAATCATGACAGCATAGCTTGTTGAAATACCGCGTGAAATATATCCGCCTAAACCTCCAGCTCCAATATATGCTGCAATTGCCCCAATACCGATTGTCATAACAATCGCCATTCGAACACCTGCCATGATGACTGGAAAGGCAAGAGGTAGCTCAACTTTCATTAAGCGTTGGAAGGTCGTCATCCCTACACCAATCGCTGCATCCCTTACATTTGGGTCAACATTCTTAATCGCAATATACGTATTTCGAATAATTGGTAATTGAGAATATAACACCAACGCAACAATTGCTGGTAAAAAACCGATTCCTTGGTTAATCAATGAGAAAATCGGGATCATAATTCCAAATAAAGCAATACTCGGTATCGTCATGATAATCCCTGCAATAGCCAAAACAATTTCAGCCAATGTCTCCCGCTGAGAAATATAGATTCCAAATGGTACCCCAGTCAAAATGGCAATCCCTACTGCCAATCCAACTAATTGAATATGCTCCAAAGTCATCTGAAGAATTTCTGACCAATTCGATTGGACAAAATTGATAATTTCCAATGTCCGCCCCCCTTTTTGTTTTTCTATACTTTAATAAAGCAATTTCCGTGCCAACTTTAAAACGCTGATTTTTATGTAAAAATTCTAAATATTTGTAAAAATAGCGATTAAATGTGTAAAAAAATATTTACAAAATAGGAGGTTGGTGAAAGAAGTAGTTATTGTAGCCTCGAAAGGTAAAAAAAGATTGTCCAATAAATAGACAATCTTAAGCATACTATTTAAGACTTCAGTATACTAAACTATTAATAATCGGTTCTCCAGATATTCATAGAATCCTATAGAGGTACTCTAAGACATCAATAATAAGAAAGGTGAATAGTATGTTGAATGAGGAATATAGAAGAATATGATAAACATAAAGTTCAAGCTTATGAAAACAACTCAACTGGTGTTATAACAATAACCATTGGTGATCGAACTATTGTTGCAAAAGATAATTCACTAAAAAGTGTTATTGAAGAAGTACGAAAACAACGTCATGATCGATTAGCTCAAAGTAGAATTCAAACTGCAAGATTTATGGAAAAATTAAATAGTATTGGATGCAAATAGGAGCAATTTTAAAACTTCAACAACAATGATTAAATATACATAAAAGCTTGTACCCTCGATTATCAATTAATCAATGATACAAGCTTTTATTTAATAACTCAGTATATATTTCTACTATTTAACAGTGGCTATCTATAAGTATTTCCAATAAAATTAAAATATTGTTAGAAATCGTAAACTTACAACTAGATATCGGAGGAGTATTGTGTCAAATTATAAATCACAACTGAAACGCATCGTCGAAGGATTAAAACATACAGATCCAGCAATTCGACATGATGCAATTTTTGAATTAATCGAACTATCAGCAGTAGATGACCTACAATTTAATTTATTAACTTTAGAATGGTTAGCAAAAGAAGCCGCTAATCCATATCCAACATCATTTAAAGTATGGGATGAACCTAGTTACCATCTAATCAAATTCATCTCTCATTTTGAAATACCTGAATTAACAGAGGCCTTAATAAAATATTACCCTGAATATAGTAAGTATGCTAAAGAAGAAGTATTCAGGTACATAACCTCTTTTGACGGAGAAGAGCATGAACTAGCAGTCTTAGAATTAATTGAACAAGATATTCAAAACAAACAAGTTGTCTTACCGTTAGATGTGCTATACGACAATCCTGGCATCATTATTAAACTATTAGAAAAACATACTGAATTATTTGAAGTGGAAGAATATAAAACTACTTTTTATCGATTGTTATCATACTGTTTAGATAAAAATTATCTAGACCGTTTCAAAACAAAATACATCGCGCCATTATTATTAGTGGATTATCAAAAGCAAGTAGACGAATTTCTGCCTTATCAAAATGATTATGATATTAAGTTTGTGTATGGCTCATGGAAAGAAACCTATTTACAAATCCGTTCAATTATGTCGATCTATCTATCTTTAATGGAGTATTACTTTAATGATGAGATGACACCTTTTATAAAAGAAGCAATGACATTTACTGACCCGTTTATTCGAACGAACGCAATGATTGCCGCTCTTCAACGAGATATTGACGTACCTGAAGAACAACTGTTGGACTGTGCAACAAATATAGAATCCACAGAATATTTCTATTGGGAAATACTCAGAATTCGTAAAGAACACTTATTCCCTATTAAGGAGAAAAAACAAGCATACTTCGCTAAAAGTCACTTGTTTCTTCATATCGTACAAGAACATGATTTTGTCCCTGAAACAATCGAGTTAATCAAACAGCTTGATATTGAAAACTCATATAACCAACCAATCCGTTATTATCTAGCTTCCGTTTCACATGATGATCAAGTCATTCCAGCATGGGTAGGTGCTTATGCTCTCGAAGAAGAAGATGACTCTGTCCATATGTGGGAAGGTACTTATTTAGAAGATGGACAGTTCAATGAAAAATCAATCGAAGAACATGTACAACTATTTATGGACAAAAGAGCAAATGAAAAAGAAGAGGATGCTTCAACTGTATACTACGAAGGTAAGCCAAAAATAAGTAAGTGGTTCTACGCTTGGTACCTCCTACTAGCTTTAAGAGGATATCAAGCATTCTCCACAATGGACCCAGTATACATCACTTTAACATCTTTACTTGCAGTTTTAATCGTTTCATATCATATCTATAAAACCAAACTATTAAAAAACAAAATTGAAATCGTCGGCAATGTTGTAAGATATACCGAAAAAGATGCTCACTCTCAAATTTTACTAGAAGACATAAAAAAGATCACAATTCAAAAGTCTAACATGAAAGCAAGACTGCTTGACCGCCGTTCCAAAGTTGTTGCCATTTACAACAAACAAAACAAAGTTGCACTAGAATTCCCATTGGAATTTGTATCTTACGATGAATTTGCATTTGTTGTAGATGATCTGACTGATCATTTAAAAGAACAACCGCATATTCAGGAACAATAATTTAATAAAAAAAGGCTGTATCTGCGATTACCCAGTAATCAATGATACAGCCTTTTTATTTTATAACTCAGTTTGTATGTGCTTCTGTAAATTCTAGTAACCATTTACCTTCCTTATATACATAATAAAAACCTTCGCTTCGTTTATCATTTTTATTGATTGGTATAATATCGATTTCAAGTGCCCTATTATCTCCAAGAACACTTACTTCATTAAGCATCCAGCCTTTTATTCTACTAATCGGATATATTTCTTCAACTTCACCTTTTGTTTTCATTCTTTCTTGGAATAAAGTTAGCGATCGCTTCGTTAATTCTGTTTTTGTTTTATTTGAAAAATAAATTATATTTTCGAGTGGCTTGTAAATATTAACCGAAAATATTAAAAAGATTACTAATAAGACCATCGTTCTAAGAACTGCTTTAATTGAATACCCGATTGTTTTTTTTAAGTATTTTCCTATCAATAAAAAATAAAGAAAATAAAGTAATATTGGAAGTCCAACATAAAATATTGAATTATATAGCCATCCAGCAATAAATGATAAAGTTTCAGGTATGCCGTAGCAAATGGCTATTACGACAGTTAATAAAAATGGAGCATAGTACAATAATTTAATTTTCATAGTTAACCTCTAAAAAAGATAATTAAAAAACTTATTCAATCTGGCTTACAGTGTGGTTATAAAAATGATTGTACCATTTTAAATAAAACTTTAATTCCTTCAATAGTAGGGTATTTTATGCAGTACTATTCTTTCATATAGATAAAAAGAGCCAATTATTCGGCTCTGAGTTTATGTTCTACTAATGTTTTCATTGCCTAAAACAAAACAGGGAAATCTCAAACGAGACTCCCCTAAAAATAACTAACTTAAAACCCAACCCTCATCGTATCAGGATGTGAACCTGCTCGACTATCTTGGTTTAATGAATCAATGTTTTCCATGTCTTCTTGTGTTAATTCAAAGTCAAAAATATTTGCGTTTTCAACAATACGATGTTCTTTAATTGATTTTGGAATTGTGACTACATCATGTTGTAAGTCCCATCTTAAGATGACTTGTGCTACTGATTTATTATATTTTTGAGCAATCTTTGTTAACACTGGTTCCTCTAGAAGCTGACCTTGTTTTAAAGGTGACCATGCTTCCATTTGGATTCCTTCATTTTTACAGAAAGCTAAAAGCTCTTTTTGAGTTAAGTGTGGATGAAACTCTACTTGGTTAACCATTACTCCACCGGTCGGCATAATATTTACTTGTGGTAAAGGAGCTTTTACCGCTTTTACAAAGTCAGGACCAAACGCACTACCTGGGAATAATTTTACGATATCAACACCCGCTTCTAGTGCATGTTTCATCTCGGTAATCGTAATACAGCCTGGCATATAAGGCACTTGATATAGATTACATAATTTTGCCGTTTCTTCATCAAACGCTGGGCTTACTATAAATTGCGCTCCTGCTCCAATGACGACTTGATTAGAATCCTTGTAAAGATCTGCCAACTCCTTAATTACTTCATCTGCACCTTGCAATGTAAACGTAATTTCAATTCCATGAATCCCACCATTTTCACAGGCTTATACCGTTTACATTTAGCAAATTCTAGTAAAATTTTTTTAAATTTTTTACAATATTGTTACAGTGGATTAATAAAAAGGATTGAATTCTGTTTGTTCAAAATCCAATCCTAGCTACGATTTATGTACAAAATGCAGGGTTGATTATAACTAAAAATAGAGATACCGTTACTGGCATCTCTTTTGCTTAGCTTAATCGAAACTCCATTTTTCTATTTTTTGTCGCCATTCCAATAGACTCATAAAAATGGATTGCATTTTGATTACTCTCCGAAACTCCCAATTCAATACTATGAACGTTCAATTCTTTCGCGAAATCAATCACGGATTGCATGAGTTTTCTTCCAATCCCCTTTTTCCTACTCGCGTCATCAACACATAAACTATTTACAAGTAAGATCTTCCTTGCATTAACAAAAGAGTTTTCGAGTATTTCTTCTTCCTTCAAAACTGCCACTCCAACTATATCATAACCTAGAGTTGCTACTAGGATATGTTGTTTATCATCTTTTAGTTGGTTATAGAATTCCTCTTCTCCAACTGGAGTTGAGTTTTCTTTGTATAGATCTGGTCGTTCAAAAACATGTAAATCGTGAACTTGTCTAAATAATGATAATAATGGCTCGTAGTCTTTTTGATTAGCATTTCGGATTGTAATCTCCATGCATTTTCACCTCTTTGGTTGTTTTAACTTTGCAGTAATTTTGACTCACATACAAAAATTAATTATCCTCAATTATTTCCAATATATTTACTGCCAACTTTAGTCTGATTGGTTTGATAAAACTTTTGCCAGCTCCCCAACCAATATCGAATATTCCATCTCCATTACCTGAAGAAATGCATTTAACATAAGTAACACCACTAAAGTTATCAATTGTAACCGTCAATGTTGCTGTACTATTGTTTCTAAAAAAATATTTTTGAAAAACTAAGATTACAATTTCTTTTTCTTCAGCAACTTTATTATCCTGAAAAATCAAATTTGATTGTAATTCTGTGTCCTCTAATATAAGTTGTGTTACTTGAGCTGGCTTTATGTTTACAGTGAATTCTAAGTAATGTTTCATTGGATCCTTTTCCTCCTAGTTAAATGGGCAAAATTATAAATTTCTTGTGCTAATTTAGCACTAATAAGCCCCCAAAAGTTATCTAGTCTCTAACTAATTTTAACAATAATTTCCTTTAAGTTTCCAAAGCAAATTATCCTATTTATTTGTATAAACTTCCTTTTACAATAAAAAAGTTGACTAACCAGTCGATCAATACAACTGGGTTAGCCAACCATTATTAATGGATTCCTCACTTTATTTCTTTCAGATTACAGTAAGATTTGCTCTAATGCTCAATAAATAGCTGAAGGGTTCTCAATTTTATCTATCTTATGATAAATTTCCTATAAGCCACATTGTTTGATTTTGTCTAGCTTTAAAATTACAAAGATAGCCTTTTACTTCTAAGTATGATGGAACATTTATTTGCCACTCTTTTTGTAAGTAATTCGGGTCAGCAATTGGAATCATTTCTTTTTTGAATCTACCACTATGATAAAGTCCTCGATAGAAATCATCTAATCCTGCTTTGGTATAACCAATGGATACTACAATATACTCCATATGAGGAAGAAAGAAGAAACACATAATTCGATATTCACTTTCTTTTACTGTTTTCAGATTATGTAAATTACTAACAAAGTTAATAATCTCTTGTAAAAAATCTCTTTTTTTACGTCTTGGAATTAAATCAAACTCACCTATCAATTCGAACATTCGAAAATGAAAAGCATCATATCCCTTATAAGTACTACTTGTTGAACGCGGGCTTGGAAGTTCTTTAGAAAGTTTAACTATATCCCTTTTGAGATTACGAATTCGTCTTCGTTCTCCCCTCAATTTCTTTTGTCTTGTCATAAATAAATACCTCGTTATTTCTTCATTTAATCATTCTTCAATATGCTCCTTTAATTTTACCCTTTTTCTTAAGGAATCATTAAAGTTACGTATGAAACATTTACTCCTGTATAGAACTGGTAGAATTTGCCCTAAACTAACAATACTCAATCATAAAATAAAATCAAATAATGGGGTATTATGTTGGAAAGATTTTTTCAATTTCATTCAAAATTAGGTCCGTTTCGCCTTTTTTCAAAAGACCACCTATTAACAATCGGAATCATATTGATTCTCGGTGTTCTTCTATTTGTTTACAGAAAGCAGATTCAGGACTCGGGGAAAAAACAGGTTTTTCGTTTCTCTTTAGCATTTCTCTTATTGGCTACTGAGATTTTTTATCATATATGGCTTGTGTATGAGAATGCTTGGTCTCTTAAAACGGGTTTGCCACTTGAACTTAGTGATATTACTGTCATTTTGGCAATTGTAATGCTTCTGACAAATAGCTATAGAGTGTTTCAATTCATGTATTTTGCTGGTTTAGCCAGTTCTATTCAAGCCATCATGACACCTGATCTTGGTCAATATTCATTTCCGCATTTTCGATATTTCGAGTTTTTTGTTTCGCACGGAGGAGTGGTGCTTGCCTGTTTGATTATGGTGGTGGCTAGCAAATATCGACCGACCATACCATCCATGTGGGTCACCGTTCTCATTGTTAATCTTTATGCTGCTTGCGTATATTTCGTTAATAAGTCATTGAAAACTAACTTTATGTATCTCATGAAAAAGCCCGAAAATGCATCTCTATTAGATTATCTAGGACCATGGCCATGGTATCTTCTATCAGCAGAATTGGTGATGATAGTAAGCTTTTACATATTGTATAGCCCATTTTGGTTAAAAAGGAAAATAGAAAGAAATTAAACGAGGAGATTTTCATTTGTCCTTTGGAGATTTAAAGGGAAGAGGAGATTTTTTAATTTACATATTTAAAAATCATTATATTTTATCTTAGAGTATGCGATAACTTCAAATATCTATGTTAATTTGAGTTTAAGACTTCCATTTTTATTGAACAATCCTATCATTTATCATTCTCTTCATCATTATATATACTTAGTTCAAATAATTTAGCTTCAATATCATCAATTTTTGCATTGGACATAATTACGTTCCTCTTATTTCAAAAGGGAAATATCACTTGTTTCAATTACAAAAATTATACCATTTTATTAGTTCTTCTTTACTTCAATGTTATCTACTATACTAGTTCCTTTAAGAACCCCCAAATATATTTGCAATATCGCCCAAACCCCATATCCAATTACCATCCCCATTATACTGTTCTCGCTATTTTCATCTATTCCGATTATACTTTTCAACTAAGTTAGTTCAAAAACTATCAAAGAACTCTCACTATCTAGATAGACTTGTCAAAAATATTAATAAATGTAAAAAATTACCATATCAAAAAATAGGTTGTAGTCTCAGACAAGCTTATCCTATTAAACATATTTATATAATATGATAGTCCGTTAGGGATATCATTTAATTCATATTTCGAGAAAGGGTGAAAAAAATGTCATTTAATCTAGCAACTTTTCTTGTTGTAGTAGTGCTTTTGGTTGCATTGCTTTTAGCATCATTACTAGGAGTTGACCAAGAACCAATTTTAGCTGCTATCTGTGCAACACTTGGATGCTGTTAATCAATTTCACGAAAAGCAAGGACAAGCCCGTCTAATTGAGGGCAAAACACCTAGAAGATTTTTATATACTTTAATAATCTTCTAGGTTATTTTTAGGAAAATCAAATTTTTTCAAATTAATATAAAGGTGGGCTTTTTAAATGAATAATAAGAAAACGAATAGTGAGCAAAAACTCACTCAATCAAGTGATATTAGTGATTTAAATAAAGAAAATATTATGAAACTAGCAAACAATCTTAAGGGAAATGAAACTACTATAGATATGAGTTCAATTATGAGGATGGCACAAAATCTTTTTAAAGATGATTCGCTAATGAAATCTGTACAGGATCTAGGAAAGACCAATCAGTCTAAATCAATTTCATTTCCAAAATCCGCTCAAAAAGAAAAAAATTTAGAGTTGCCACTGACTGGCGAGTTATTGGAAAAAATATCCAATGAGCTTACCCAAATAAAATCTGAACTGGTTGAGATTAATAAAAATAATAAGAATTTAGTTATCAATTTTCAATGAAATGAAAAAAATAATAAGAAAAAATAGATTTTCTAAAAGTTTATCCTATTAAAAAGTTATTTTTCTTAAACCTAGTATAGTATATTAGGCCTTTCTCCAAATTTAAAATGAACCCCTAGAATTCAATTGTTTTGGAAACTAGGGGCTTATTCATTTTATCCAGGAATAATTTTAAAATTGTTACATACTAATTTTTTTAGACTTTATATTTGTGAGAATCTTTTTCATGATTTGACATTTAAATATCCCCCCAATTTGTTTTACTATCCCCTCTTTAATGAAATCAAAATAGAGCCCCAAATGTGTCTCAACATCTAAAATTATTCTATAATTTGTGTTTTCTTACCTTTCATAACTCTAAACAAGAAAAGCAAATGAAAATATAGGTACACATAGACAGCTAAACCTGGTGCAAAAATCACTGGAATTGAGAACAAAATTAATTGTATCAAATAGTCGTATATTTGCTTTTTTGGGGGAAATCTTTTTATTACGTAATCTACTATTAGGGTTACAGGTATCCTAATAACCACGTATGCAATAAAGAATATTAATGAAATAAACAAATACCCCATACCATTTGCATATGCTAAGTTTTGTTCACTTCGAAATTCTGGAAAAATTATTAAATGAGCAATATCAATTAGAATGATAGAAACAATGATAGCTAGTAATATTTTTTTCATAATTACACCCTTCCTTAGTAATTATTATAATGGATTCTTAAATGAGAGAGTGTATTTTTGTACATTAATTTAAAGAAAAAAAATTAAATA
>NZ_NTZO01000129.1 GCF_002559405.1 Bacillus sp. AFS001701
CGATACTTCATACAACCAAGCAAATTCATCAATTTGTTTTAAACCAGTCAATTCTTTTCTTAACAGGCCATCAGAAATAAACTTCCCACTGTTTTTATAGCTTTCTTTCTGTTTGGACAATGCCCAGTTATAAGCCCATCTGGCAGTTCCCACTGATTTCCATAATTGTGTTTCTTGTTCTTTAGTTGGTCTTAATCTTACTCTTTTTGCAAGTATCAATGGTTTATTCATATTATTAAGAGTTTGTTCAGTTCCACCGATCGAATCAACATTCAAATTACTCACCTCATGTATTCTATATAAACACAATGAGTGGCTTGCATTTAGAACAAATTGTGATATTTTTATAAACTTTTATAAATTTAAATTAACAGTTGTTAACCTCCAAATCCTCCAGAAACTCCACTGCCAAAACCACTTTTTTTAACTGAGGAATTTGTTCCTTTAATAATGCCTGAGGATTTATATTGATTAAAATCATTGTTGCCATATAACATATTTTTTGTTGCAAAGAATGAGCCTAAAAAGAAAAAATTACGGTAAAATGAGCTTGAACTATCATCACAAATCCAAATATTATCTTCATAGTCAAATTCCCAATCACTACAATTTTCATCATCAGGCATTTCCGTATCTGTGTACGCAAAATCTGTTTCGTCACTATCAGTATAAACAGTCTCATCTAAACTATCTTCAGTCGTCGTCCCCTCATCAACCTCATTTACTTGCTTTGTATTTTCATAAACCGGTTGACTTGATTCATAATAATCTTGAGAATTATGAGTTGTCTCAATCGACTCTGGTTCAGATCCACACCCGGTTAATGAACTTATTACTATACCACTTGTTAAGGCAATGCTCACTTTTTTCATTAATTTTGATGTTTTTGACATTGTATTCTCCTAATTCAATATATAAATACATACATTTCTATCCTAAACTGTGTTATATACTAATGTATATACAATTATTAAAGGAGTTTGAACAATGTTTAATACAGACAACATCTTTGTTCTTGAATATCGATTAGTTGATGGAGAATTTACACGACCTATTTACCATTTTCCATTTTTATCAAAGGTCCAAATCTTTACAAGAAGATATTGTGATTACTTTATTTTAAATGGTTTCGTTTACGAGAATAGAGGCTCTTATATCGAGGAAGATCGATATGTAATTGAAGTAATTGAATCGGATATGGAAAATACTCCTTTTTACCATTTAAACAGACCGTTAGGCATTGAAATTAGAGATGTGGATTCTTTTGATGAAATTCATTTCTATGAGAGCGGAGATGAATTGGATTTACTCTCTTGGCTTCAATCAACTTATATAACAATAAATCATCAAATTTACGAGCAAACTTCAAATGAAGTTGATCAGGACCGTAATACTTACGTGATGTATGTCAAACCGTATATTGAATAAAAAATAAGCTACCTAAGGCTTCCTAGGTAGCTTATTTTATAAATATTGTTCTAGCTTAATTAAATCCTTACACTGTATGCCATTTTCCCATATTTCTTCATCATAATTATCAATAAAGAAATTGTGAAAAACAATACTGATTTGAAATCCACAATTTTTATATAATGCTAATTGGTATGTACTTGAGTTACCGGTACAGATTGAAATTTTCGAATAACCAAGTTTTTTAGATTCATTAATTCCATAGTGAATTAAATTTTTTCCAAATCCTTGTCCTTGGAAGGTCGGATCAATTGCAATATTTTTAATTTCAACCTCTTCACTTGAATTCTCCATTAATACTAAAACACCGACGAGTATATTTTGGTCTAGTACTTCATAAATAGTACTCTTTTGAATATATTTATCTACCATTTCTTTTGATGGGTCAGCTAGTAACAATAGATTCCAATGCTCTTTTGTTAGAAATTGAATTTTATTAATATGATTCATTGATACTCCTTACTTTTTTAATCTTGCCTTTAAATAATTTATCGTATCATTGGTAGATTTTTGTACCGAAAGATTTGTAAATCCATGGTTTCCATTTTTAAGTGCAATTAACGTAACCATTTTTGGATTTTTTTTAGCAAATCGCTTAGATTGACTGAACGGAACAAGCTTATCTCCTGTGCCATGTACAATAAAGATTGGCACTTTTGTCTTTTCTACATATTGAATAGGACTCATCCGATTATACTCATCTGTCATTTGATCAACAGTACTATTCATATATTTATCTACGATTTCCGAACTTCTTGAAGAAGGAGATTGATTCATGGTCGTTAAGTCTGAAATTGGATACCAAGCAATAATGTACTTTATTTTGTTTTGTATATCGGGTTGAAGACCAGTTAATAAGGCTAAATGTCCACCAGCAGAAGCACCAGCTATCCCAATTTGATTTCGATCAATTCCTAATTCAGTTGAATTTGTATAAATAAAGTCGATTGCTGTTTTCACATCACAAACTGGAAAGTTATATGAATAATTTTCTTTTGAATAAAGTGTGTAGTCTATACTAATTGCTGTATATCCATCTTTTACTATTTCATTAAAGATCGTACTCCAACGTTTATTTAACGCTTTACTTCCATATCTCCAAGAACCGCCATGAACAAATATCAACGTTGGTGATGGACCATGTGAATTTTTAGATCGGTATATATCAATGGTTTGTGGAACTTGGGCTGGATTTGTGTAACGTACATCTCTTTGCACAATAATATCTTTACTTACATCATTTTTCTTCTTTTGGTGTTTATGTTGAAAACCATTAAATCCAACAAAGACAATAACAAAGATGACTAATGCTAAAATGATTTTCTTCAAGCCAATTCACCCTTCTAATAAAAAAGAGACTAACTCAGGTTATGTCTTCTAGGTTCATCTTTATGTAAGATTTTGAACGTCTACATAAATCAATAGAAATACACTAATGATGCTAGTCTCAATTACTTTATTTAATAACTGTTACATACAAAATTCCCCAAATTAAAAATACTGCACAAACCGCAAATAATATTTTTGCCAACTTTTCCATCTTAGAACCCCTATTACCTTATTTTAAATCGACAACAGTAACACCAATTCCGCCCTCGGAGGCTGCTCCATATCGATAGGATTTAACTGATCTGTGTTTTTTTAAGTATTCCTGTACCCCTTGTCTCAGTGCACCAGTTCCTTTTCCATGAATGATATTAATTCGTGGATAACCGGCTAATAATGCATCATCGATATATTTTTCAACGCGAATTAGCGCATCTTCATATCTTTCACCTCTAAGATCCAGCTCAAGATTAACATGAAAATCCTTACCTTTTACAGAAGTAACAGTTCGTTCTTTTACTTCTTTGGGTGAACTAACATATTCGATATCTTTTTCTTTAACTTTCATCTTAATAATACCGAGCTGAACTTGCCATTCACCTTCACTTACTTGATCAAGTAGTGTCCCTTTTTGGTTAAAGCTAATCACTTTTACTTCGTCACCTTCACGAAGCTTTCTTTGTTTCTTCGGCGCGGCCTGAGGAATTGTTTTCTTTGGAGCATAAGGAATTGCCCCTTCCAAACGAGTTCTTGCCTCAATTAATTCATGATCTTTAATAGAAGCTAATTGGCTATTTTTTAACGATCTTAGCTCTTTAATAATTTCCTCAGCTTCTTGTTGTGCAACTCTGACTCGCTTTTTCGCTTCTTCTTGTGCTCCACGATATAATTCATCACGGTGCTCATAAAATTCCATCATTTGCTTTTGTAAATCTTTGAAAACACGCTCTGATTCTTTACGGAAATCTTCTGCTTCTTTCCATTCTGTTTCTGCACCTTTTCTACTCGTTTCTAAAGATGCAATCATATTTTCAACTTCATTACTTTCTTCACTTACATGGTTTCTTGCTTTTTCAATTACACGATTTGAAAGTCCAAGTCTTCTAGAAATCTCAAATGCATTACTTCTACCTGGAACGCCAATTAATAGTCGGTAAGTCGGACTTAATGTTTCGACATCAAATTCAACACTAGCATTCATAACGTGCTCTCGATTGTAACTATATGCTTTTAATTCAGGATAATGCGTTGTCGCTACTACTCTTGCACCGTATTCACTTACCTCATCTAAAATTGAGATTGCTAACGCCGCACCTTCTTGAGGGTCAGTTCCAGCTCCTAATTCATCAAATAATACAAGACTACTATGATTAACATGTTTTAAAATATCTACAATATTCACCATATGAGAAGAAAATGTACTTAAGCTCTGTTCGATAGATTGTTCATCACCAATATCGGCGAAAATTTGCTCAAACACACAGATTTCTGAACCGTCTAGTGCAGGAATTTGCAAACCAGATTGTGCCATTAAAACACAAATACCAATCGTTTTTAAAGTAACCGTCTTACCACCCGTATTTGGACCAGTAATGACAATCGTAGTAAAATCTTTACCTAATTCAATATCATTAGCAACTACTATATCCCTTGGAATTAGAGGATGACGAGCTTTTTTTAATTTAAAATATCGATCGTTATTTAAAATTGGTTTACTTGCCTTAATTGAATGCGAATAGTTAGCCTTTGCAAATAAGAAATCCATTTCAGCTAAAATTTCAACATTTTGCAATAAATCCGCTGAAGCCTCAGCTACTTGACCCGTTAATGCCATTAAAATTTTCTCAATTTCTTGCTCTTCTTTCACTTTTGCTTCTTGTAAACTATTGTTTAATGTAACGACAGCTTGTGGCTCAATAAATAATGTTTGACCAGAAGAAGATTGATCATGAACAATACCACCATAAACATGTCGATATTCTTGTTTTACTGGAATAACGAAACGATCATTACGAATCGTTACAATTGAATCTGATAACATTTTTTGTGCATTTGTACCTCTAGTTAGACTCTCTAATTTTTCACGAATTCGAGCTTCAGCTGTTCGAACTTGTCCACGAATCGTTCGAAGTGTCACACTAGCATCATCTAAAACTTCTCCATTATCACCAATAGCAACCTTTATATTTTTATCTAACTCTAATAAAGGAATGATTTGCTCACTTAATGATTCTAAATAAGGAATTTCTACTTCACTCTCAATTAAGCTCTCAATAAATCGAATCATTTGACGCCCGGCATATGTAACACCCGAAATTGCAATTAGCTCAGATGGAGATAGCATGCCACCAATATCTGCCCTTTTTACTTGCATTCTAATATCTGATAATCCACCAAGAGGTACATTTCCTCGCAGACGAATAACTTTTACAGCTTCGTCGGTTGATTCATGTAGTTCTACAACTTCATCATAACTAGTACTTGGTAAAAGGTTTTTAATACGTTCCTTACCTAGTGAAGATGAAGCGTGTTTAAGTAATTGTTCTTTTATTTTATCGTACTCTAAAACTCTTAACGTACGTTGCATACCCGTCGTAACCTCCTTACACTCGATTACGTTTCCTTTCAATCAAACCTAAAAGTTCGTGTAATTCAAATGTATTTACAATATTTTCTCTTTTTAACCAAGCCTTCTTGGCCGCACTAACCCCAACAGTCATATGCTCTAGCATATCAATGTTATGTGCATCCGTATTAATTGATAGCATCACACCAGCTTCTTCGGCCATCATTAACATCTCTTTATTTAAATCTAATCGATTTGGATTTGCATTTAATTCTAAAATTGTACCTGTTTCTTTTGCTACAGAAATTAATTCTTCAGCATTTACTTTGTACCCAGCTCTTCTGCCAATTTTGCGCCCTGTTGGATGCCCAATCATGCTAACATAAGGATTTCTCATTGCATTTTTTAAACGCATCATGATTGTCTCTTCATCTTGACTAAAGCTAGAATGAATTGATGCAATAACAAAATCAAGTGAACGTAAAACATCATCTTCATAATCTAACGATCCATCAGGTAAAATATCCATTTCTACCCCATGCAGAATTGTAAAATCAGCGTATTTTTCATTAACACGCTGAATTTCTTCTTTTTGTTTCCATAAACGCTCAGGAGTTAAACCGTTCGCAACCTTTAAATATTGTGAATGGTCTGTGATGACAATATATTTATACCCCTTAGCACGACATGCATCTGCCATTTCTTCGATTGAATAGCCACCATCACTCCACGTAGAGTGCATATGTAAATCAGATTTCATATCTTCAAAACGAATTATTGGATAATCGTTTGTAAAAGTTGAAACTTCCTTTCCATCCTCTCGAATTTCAGGTGGAAAACAAGGTAAATTAAAGTGAGCATAAAAATCTTCTTCATTTTCAAAAGTTAAAACTTCTCCTGTATTAACGTTTTCAACACCGTACTCACTAATTTTTTCATCACGATCTTTAGCCAATTGACGCATTGCTACATTATGATCCTTAGAACCAGTAAAATGATGCAGCGTTGTAGCAAACTCCTTTGGTTGAATAATACGGAAGTCAACTGAAATCTCATATTCAATACCTTTTAAAACAAGAGAAACTTTTGTATCCCCTTGTGCAATTATTCGAACGATTTCCGGCATCGAAAGTAATTGTTCTTTAATGCTTTCCGGTTTATTTGATGCAACAATAAAGTCTAAATCTTTAACTGTTTCACGTACTCTTCGTAAGCTTCCTGCTCTTGAATACTTTTCAACATCCTTCATTCCTGCCAAATAAGCTTCAATTTTATCAGCGATCGGTAAAACATCTGCTAGTGGCAAGCGTTCAGGCTGCTTACCAAACTCCTCGATTGATTCTAAAATATTTTTCTCTGTCTTTTTACCGAATCCAGCTAACCCTTGTAACTTACCATTTAGGCATGCTTCTTTTAACTGCTCCATGCTCTCAATTTGTAATGATTGATAAAGTTTAGCTACTTTTTTTCCACCTAATCCTGGTAGTCTAAGTAAAGGAAGTAAAGTTTTAGGCAATGACTCTTGTAGTTCATCCAAGACCGTACTTTTACCAGTTTCGATATATTCTAAAATTACTGCAGAAGTCCCTTTTCCGATCCCTTTTATAGCAGTAAAGTCGTCGATTTGCTCAAGACTTCTTTCATCAGTTTCTAATGCATTTGCCGCTTTACGAAATGCTGATATTTTAAAAGCATTCTCACCTTTTAGTTCTAAATAAGTAGCAATTTGTTCTAACAGTTTAATTAACTCTTTTTTGTGCATTTTAAGTCACCTACTTAACATAGAAATTATTTTTTCACTAAAAACTCGATTAAAGTATTTCAGAACTAGAAAATCCGTTCCATAATTCAATTAATTGATTTGATATAAATGGTGTATGTTGAACCATAAAATACGCAATATTTGATTTATGTAATAAAACATGAAGCGTATCTATTGGTATGATTAAAGCAATAAAAAGCGCCAAAACCGAAAATAAATAAACCTCTATAAAACCAAAAATACCACCTAATAAGGAGTTCATCTGCTTTAAAACAGGCAATTGGAAAACTCCATTTAATAACGAACCAATAAATGAAATAACTAGCCTTGTCCCAATAAATAGTAAAGCAAAAGCTATAATTTCATATACAAACTGCTCTGCATTAACGACCTGGCCACCACTTATATGAATTGGAAATATTTTTTTTAGTGAAGTAGCGGTCTGCTCATAATAATGATAAGCTAGGTATATGGAAAGTAAAAAACCTAGTAATCGTACAAGGCTGCTAATAAATCCTCTTTTCCAACCTGTCAAAATTCCTAATACAAAAATAATAAGTATAATTAAATCAATCATTCTCTTTCTGCTCACTTTTCGTTTGATTTTCTAATAATTTTTCGAGCATTTCAGCTCTTTCTTTTAATTTAACATAATCACTTACAATATTTATTGCTGTCAATACAGCTAATTTATTAGTATCTAATAATGGATTCTTTTTATTTATTTCTTTCATTTTATCATCTACAATTGAGGCAACATGGCGAATATGATCTGTTGACTCGTCACCAGTAATTGCATAATGTTGCCCATAAATAGTTACATTTAGTTTTTGTTTCGATGAAGAATTGGACAACTTCATACCTCCATTCAGCTATAAACATTCTAACCTTAACTATAACATGAAATTCAATACAATCAAAAGTATTGGAAAATATCCATTTATAAAGGAGAAATTTATGTCAAACACTGTATTAACAGTTTCTGAGGATACTCTCTTAAAGATGAAAGCACACTACCAAAGTAGCCTCCAATCAAAAGTACCACAAGGTGGAGTATTTATGGCCAAACCAAGTGGCTGTACAATCACTGCATATAAATCTGGTAAAGTAATGTTTCAAGGCTCAAATTGTGATGCTGAAGTAAGTAAATGGCAAGGTAAATCGGCTAGCCAAACGATTAAAAAGGTAAACCCTACAAATACGAATTCAACTTTACCAAAAAACTTTTCAAGTCTTTCAGTAATAGGTAGTGATGAAGTTGGTACAGGCGACTACTTTGGACCTATGACAGTTGTAGCTTCCTTTGTAGAACCAAGTCAATTCGAATTATTAAAAGAATTAGGCGTAAAAGATTCCAAAGAACTAACAGACGATGCCATATGCAGCATAGCAAAAAAAATTGTTCATGTCGTAACTTACAGCCTCTTAGTACTGCACAATGAGAAATACAATGCTATGCAAGAAAAAGGCTATAATATGAATAAACTAAAGGCTCTTTTACATAACCAAGCAATTCGAAATACTATTTCAAAATTGGAAGATAAAAAATATGATGCAATCTTAATTGATCAGTTTACTCCTCCAAATCTGTACTACGGATATTTAAAAGGAACAAAAGAAGTTATTCGTGATAAAGTTCAATTTGCTACAAAAGCAGAAGGTTTGCATCTCTCAGTTGCAGTTTCTTCTATTTTAGCCCGCTATGCTTTCCTACAACAAATGGACCAATTAAGTGAAAAAGCTGGCATGACCTTACCAAAAGGTGCTGGAGCAAAAGTTGATCAAGCCGCTGCAAAACTAATTAAATCAAAAGGTTTTGAAGCTTTACGAAGTTTAACGAAATTACATTTTGCTAATACCGAAAAGGCATTAAAGATTGCTAAAAAATGATATTCCTTAATGCATTATAAAGGATATGAAAACATCAAAAAAGCTGTATTCTAAAACATATATTTAGAATACAGCATCTACTATAAATATTATGAAACCTAATAGGCTAGCAACTTGTTTTTGTTTTTTATATCGAAGCATCGGTTTAGATAATAAAAATAAACAAATTAAAAATCCAAAAGGGATTGGTAACCAAAATAACCTAAATGGTAAAGAAGCTAGTACATAATAACCGATCATTTGAAACCCAAGATTACTAACATCCCGCTTAATGGCATCTTTATAAACTGCTAACACTCCAATTAACAATCCGACATAAAGTAAAAAGATTAACATCAAGCCACCTCCAAGATTGTCCTACTAATAACCTATTCACCTATAGCTTGTCTAAAGACTCATAAAGAAAAATGTTTAAACATATTCATATCATGTAGAAACGAAGGAGGAAAATTCAGATGAATAATTTAATAAACGAATATAGTAGTCTAATCCAATCCGTTCCAAAAATCATCAGAGCCTTATCGAATACAGATTATAAACCAAGTCCTACAAAATGGTCTAAAAAAGAAATCCTTGGACATCTTTGCGATTCTGCGACTATGAATCATAAAAGATTTATAGATCGATTGTCCTCTAATGATGAACTAGTTTTGGAGCTTTATAAACAAAATTCATGGGTAGAGTTAAATGATTATCAAAATAGCTATACAATTGAAGAAATTCTTACGTTATGGACTGCATTAAATTCACGTTTCATGAATGTGCTCGCAAACATTTCAGAAGACCAATGGAAACTACAATATATTAGTCAAAACGAAGAATCTGTTACACTAAGTTGGTTATTTACTGACTACATTGACCATATGAAGCATCATTTAAATCAAATATTAGGATAGGATCAAGGTGTCGTCATGAAATTTAAAGTGAAGAAAAATCCTCTATTAGTCGTCCTAATTCTGATCTTAATTCACTCATTATTTCAGTTCCCATCATCAGCTTTATTGAAGCTGATAGCACAGGAATCATCATAAGTTTAGTAGTCTTTGTCTTTTTATTACCAATATTGATTGTTCTAGTTTGGGCAATATTCAACACATACCATGAATTAACCGAAACTGAATTCAAATCAAAATTTGGATTTATAACAATACTTATTCCATATAGTGAAATCAGAACAGTTAATTTCTCCAATAATCCAGTTTCCTCACCTGCATGGACCTTCAAACGTTTGAAAATCGAATACAAAAAGTACGGATTTGCCTTACTTTCACTTCCTAAAGATGAAGAAGGTTTTTTACAAGAAATAAAAAAACGATGTCCCGATGCTACAATTTTAAATCGTCAAAAAGCAGAAGTTATAAGTAATTACGATCTTTAAAACAAAGAAAACTCACAAGGTAATAAGATCCTTGCGAGTTTTCTTTGTTTATTATTGATTTTTAGCCTGATTTCCCCAAAAATAGTTGGAGATTTAATTCATCAACCTTTATGAGGTACTACATTCCATCTTTCTCCTTTTTTACTTACTCATACCCCCCTCATGAGGTACTATAATCCATCTTTCTGCTTTTTTACTTACTCATG
>NZ_NTZO01000012.1 GCF_002559405.1 Bacillus sp. AFS001701
CGTCGCCTGGTAACTAAAAACATCAGCTATTAGGCTGATGTTTTTTTGTTTATTGTGTAGTTAAAAAACGATGAATTAAGTAAGGAATTTTTTGTTCCGTTGCTGTTAAAAATTGGTTTATTAAAGGGTAATCATCAGTAGAATATGTCTGTAAAAGTTCACACCACCAGTCAGTTTCATAGCGACAAATCATACTCAAGTTATATAAAAGTAAATAGTGGTAAAGAATTTCAGGTAATAATGAAAGCCCTTCCTTTTGTGATTTTATAAAATAATTTTGACTTAATATATTAAAATAAAATGGTGCTTTATTTAAAATTTTATCAGGAAAATTTGACTTAATTTTAATTTGCTTTTGATTCTGTTCAAGAATTACAATATCTATTGAAGCTTGTTTTGATTGAAGAAACGAAATAAAACGTTCTGAAGTAAAATGATAAGATGACAAAATTTGTTCAGGTAGAGTGATTACATCATGATCAACAGTAGTTGGGAAAAATAAATTTCCTTTTTTGGTAATTTTAAGGACCTTATTTAATTCCGGTATTGATTGTAAAAGCTGAAGCATTGTAAACTTCTCGTTTTCTAAATTATTTAGATTAAATAATACTTTAGAAGCATGAGTAAATAATCCATTTTTTTGGATTTTAACTTCGTCATCAACAAAAGAGTATCCTACTTTTTTTATTTTTCTTGAGGTAACACCATGAGCCAGGATTGCAGTGGTACTCGGATAATCGGGATCTACGGTGAGGATGCAAGCCTTTAATAATTGTACAAGCCCATAAAACAGTAATGTAGGTTTTACATTAATTTGAGAATTTTGAGCTGCATGAAAATAACTTTTCCCATGCTCAATATAATATAAAAATGGATAAGCATTACGGAAAGCTTTTGTTTTTTGTTCCTTGAAATTAGTTCGTTCATATTTTGTTTGAAGATAGCTTTTTGAATATTGTGCAGAGCTAAAATAACATAGCTCATCCCATACATTACTATACGAGTATAACATAAGAGAGGAACTCCTTATTAACTGAATATTTAAACATAATTTGACTTCCTTGACAGTGTTTTATCCTATTGTTAATCTACTAATAATATTTATACGTGTATAGGGGGGCTTTTTTATGTGGGAATCAAAATTTGTAAAAGAAGGACTTACTTTTGATGATGTATTACTAGTTCCAGCGAAATCTGAAGTACTTCCAAATCAAGTTGATGTGAGTGTGAGATTAACTGAAAAAATTCAATTAAATATTCCATTAATCAGCGCAGGGATGGATACAGTTACAGAAGCAGATATGGCTATTGCAATGGCTAGACAAGGTGGATTAGGTATCATCCACAAAAATATGTCAATCGAAGAGCAAGCTGAACAAGTAGACAAAGTAAAGCGTTCTGAAAGTGGTGTAATTGATGATCCATTCTTCTTAACACCATCTCATAAAGTTGCAGACGCTGAATATTTAATGGGTAAATATCGTATTTCAGGTGTACCAATCGTAAATGATACAGAGAATAGAAAATTAGTAGGTATTTTAACAAATCGTGATTTACGTTTTATTCAAGATTATTCAATTGTTATTTCAGATGTTATGACAAAAGAAAATCTAGTGACTGCTCCTGTTGGAACTACACTTGCAGAAGCAGAAAAAATTCTTCAAAAACATAAAATCGAAAAGCTACCCCTAGTTAATGAAGACGGTACTTTAAAGGGCCTAATTACAATTAAGGATATTGAAAAAGTAATCGAGTTTCCAAACTCAGCGAAAGATCAACAAGGACGATTACTTGTAGGTGCAGCTGTAGGAGTTACAAAAGATGCACTTCAAAGAGTAGAGTTATTA
Source organism: Bacillus sp. AFS001701 (assembly GCF_002559405.1). Lineage (GTDB taxonomy): Bacteria > Bacillota > Bacilli > Bacillales > Bacillaceae_G > Gottfriedia. The sequence continues at coordinate 1,848 of NZ_NTZO01000012.1, forward strand.
GTGAAAGCTAATGTCGATGTAATTGTAATTGATACAGCACATGGTCACTCTAAAGGCGTTATTGAAAAAGTGAAAGAAATTAGAAGTAGATTCCCAGAATTAGCAATCATCGCTGGTAATGTTGCAACAGGTGAAGCAACAAAAGAACTTATTGAAGCTGGAGCAGATATCGTAAAAGTTGGTATTGGACCAGGTTCTATCTGTACTACTCGTGTTGTTGCTGGAGTAGGTGTTCCTCAACTAACTGCGGTTTATGACTGTGCTTCGGTTGCTAGAGAGTACGGAGTTCCTATTATTGCAGATGGTGGTATTAAATACTCTGGAGATATCGTTAAAGCTCTTGCAGCTGGTGGACATGTAGTAATGTTAGGTAGTATGTTTGCTGGTGTACAAGAAAGCCCTGGTGAAACAGAAATCTTCCAAGGTAGACAATTCAAAGTATACCGTGGTATGGGTTCTGTTGGAGCAATGGAAAGAGGAAGTAAAGATCGTTATTTCCAAGAAGGGAATAAAAAACTAGTTCCTGAAGGTATCGAAGGACGTGTTCCATATAAAGGCCCATTAGCTGATACAGTTCACCAACTAATTGGTGGAATTAGAGCTGGTATGGGTTACTGTGGTACGGCTACACTAAATGAATTAAGAGATAACGCACAGTTTATTCGTATGTCTGGTGCTGGATTACGTGAAAGTCATCCACACGACGTTCATATTACAAAAGAAGCACCAAATTACTCACTATAATAATTTAAGCAATGTACCTAGGGCAATTACAAGAAATTGTAGTTGCCTATTTTTTAGGAAATAATTGTGTTAAAATGAACAAGTGAGATTAAAGGTTGGAGGTAAAACAGTGATTGGAAAGAAAATACTAACGAAATTGATCGTAATAGCATTAGCGATAACGATAATCATCCCAATGAATTTACGACCGGCTGCTGCTGCAGAGGACGTTTTAGACATTAAAGCTAAAGCCGCAATTTTAGTTGATGCAGATTCAGGGAAAATATTATATGAAAAAAATTCAAAAGCTCCATTACCGATTGCAAGTATGTCTAAAATGATGACAGAATATCTAGTTAATGAAGCGATTAAAAATGGGAAAATTTCTTGGGACGAGAAGGTAACTGTTTCTGATTATGCTCATAAAATCTCTCAAAACACTGGATTATCTAACGTGCCACTTGAATTAGGTGGTCAATATACAGTAAGAGAATTATACGAAGCAGCTGCTATTTACTCAGCAAATGGTGCGACAATTGCTCTAGCAGAAAAAATCGGTGGATCTGAGAAAAACTTCGTCCAATTAATGAATGATAAAGCAAAGAAACTAGGACTAGGAGACGTTAAGTTTGTTAATGCTACTGGTTTAGTAAATAAAGACTTACAAGGCATGCAACCAGAGGGAACTGCCCTAACTGATGAAAATATTATGTCAGCAAACGGTGTTGCAAAATTGGCTTATAATCTAATCAAAACATATCCTGAAGTACTTCAAACTTCTTCAATTCCAAAGAAAACATTCCAAGAAGGTGGTAAGTATCCAGTAAAAATGGATAACTGGAACTGGATGTTACCAGGATTAGTATTTCAATACCCAGGTATGGATGGGTTAAAAACGGGTTCAACAGATTCAGCTGGCTTCTGTTTCGCTGGAACTGCTAAAAGAGATGGTCAACGTTATATTACAGTTGTAATGGGAGCAAATTCTTACAACTCAAGATTTAGTGAAACGGCTAAATTAATGGATTACGGTTTCAGTAACTTTGAAAAAGTTACACTGGTATCAAAAGGTCAAACAATAAAAGGTAATAAAATAGTAAAAGTAGTTAAAGGTAAAGATAAAGAAGTAAAAGTAGTAGCAAAAGACGACGTTACTTTAGCTATAAAACGCGGTGAAGCTAAAAATTATAAAGCAACAGTCCAATTATCAGGTAAATCAATTGATAAAGATGGCAATATTAAAGCTCCAATTAAAAAAGGAACAAAGGTTGGACAAATAGTGGTTAAATCTTCAAAGAATGAAGATTTAGGATTTATCAATACTAATAATCAATCGTACGATTTAGTAGTTGATAAAAGTGTTGATAAAGCAAATTGGTTAGTTTTATCATTTAGAGGAATTGGATCATTTTTTGGAAATTTATGGGATAGTATCATAAGCGGAATTGGTGGTTTATTTAAATAAATTTCTATATAAAAATATCAGTAATTGTTAAGTTGTCATTTTTTCAGTAAAATAAAAGTAAGGTAACTTTAACTAGGGGAAGAGAAATACTAAAATGTTACCAAGTAAGCTTTAATAATGGAGGGGCATAACAATGAATTTAACAGGAACAGAACGTGTAAAACGTGGCATGGCAGAAATGCAAAAAGGCGGCGTTATTATGGACGTAGTAAATGCTGAGCAAGCTAAAATTGCAGAAGCTGCTGGTGCAGTAGCAGTAATGGCATTAGAAAAGGTACCATCTGACATTCGTGCAGCTGGTGGAGTAGCTCGTATGGCTGATACAAGTATTACTGAGGAAATTCTTAACGCTGTTAGTATTCCTGTAATGGCTAAAGCTCGTATTGGACATATCGTTGAAGCGCGTGTTTTAGAAGCAATGGGAGTAGATTACATCGATGAGAGTGAAGTATTATCTCCAGCAGATGATATCTTCCATATTAATAAATCAGATTACACTGTTCCATTCGTTTGTGGTTGCCGTAACTTAGGTGAAGCACTTCGTCGTATTGGTGAAGGCGCATCTATGCTACGTACAAAAGGTGAGCCAGGTACTGGAAACATCGTAGAAGCAGTACGTCACTTACGCCAAATTAACGGAGAAATCCGCAAAGTAGTTGGTTTATCTCGTGATGAATTAATGGTTGAAGCTAAAAACCTTGGCGCTCCATTCGAATTATTACTTCAAATTAAAGAGCTTGGTCGTTTACCAGTTGTTAACTTTGCGGCTGGCGGAGTAGCAACACCTGCAGACGCAGCTTTAATGATGGAATTAGGAGCTGACGGAGTATTCGTAGGATCTGGTATCTTCAAGTCAGAAAACCCTGAGAAATTTGCTCGTGCGATTGTACAAGCTACTACTCACTATCAAGATTATGAATTAATCGCTAACCTTTCTAAAAACTTAGGTCCTGCTATGAAAGGTATCGATATGAGACAACTTGCTGCAGCAGATCGTATGCAAGATCGTAGCATTTAAGTTGGTGATTTTATGAAAATAGGCGTATTAGCATTACAAGGTGCAGTTCAAGAACATATAAATGCAATTAAAGCATGTGGTGCTGAAGCTGTTATCGTGAAACGTGTAGAACATTTAGATGGACTTGATGGTATTGTACTACCTGGTGGAGAGAGCACTGCAATGCGTAAGTTGCTTGACCACGTTGGTTTATTAGAACCATTAAAAGAGAAAATCAAAAATGGTTTACCAGCATTCGGTACATGTGCAGGCATGATCTTACTTTCAAAAGAGATTGCAAATGATGACACGGTGCATATAGGAGTTATGGATATGGTAGCTGAACGTAATGCTTATGGTAGACAAGTGGATAGTTTTGAAGTAAACATCCCAATTAATGGTGTATGTGAAGACTACCCAGCTGTATTTATCAGAGCACCATTTATTCGTTCAGTATCAGGTGATGCAGAGGTTATTGCAGAACATGATGGTAATATTGTAGCAGTTAGACAAAATCACATGTTAGCAGCATCTTTCCATCCGGAATTAACGAATGATTACCGTTTTATGAATTACTTTGTAGAGATGGTTAAGGAAAAAAGTGCAAATTTAAGTATGTAACTATTGAAAAAAGTAAAAGCTTATAGTAAATTATTTTATAATTTAAATTGTTTAAAGCGACGAAAGAAAATAGTAACAAGTTCTAAATTTATAGAGAGTCGGTGGTTGGTGCAAACCGATAATGAAGACTTGTGAATCCATTCTTGAGTGGGTTACGGAATGCTGTACAGCTAGTAAGTAACCCCGGTACTATAGTCCGTTAACTATACTAAGGTGGAAGGATTATTTATTAATTCTTCAATTAGGGTGGCAACGCGGGTAGCTCTCGTCCCTTTTATGGGATGAGGGCTTTTTTGTATTTATTTTTATCCTTTAGACAATAAAAGAATAGGAGGAATTAAAAATGTTAGACATTAAATTATTACGTAGTAATTTTGAAGATGTTAAAGCAAAACTTCAGTTACGTGGTGGCGACATAAGCTATATCGAAAAATTTGAAGACTTAGATTTAAACCGTAGGGAATTACTTGTTCAGGTTGAAGGGTTAAAAAGCCGACGTAATGAAGTTAGCCAAGAAATCAGTGTGTTAAAGCGTGAGAAAAAAGATGCAGAAGCACTAATTGTTGAGATGAGAGAAGTTGGGGATAAAATTAAAGCTCTAGATGAAGAGATTAGAACTTTAGAAGAACAACTAGATGCTATCTTATTTACAATTCCAAACTTAGTTAGTGATTCAGTACCAGTTGGATTAACAGAAGACGATAATGTTGAAATTCGTAGAATAGGTGAAGTTCGTACATTTGATTTTGAACCAAAGGCACATTGGGACTTAGGTGTTGATTTAGACATTTTAGACTTCGAACGTGGAGCAAAAGTTACTGGTAGCCGTTTTACTTTCTATAAAGGCTTAGGAGCTAGACTTGAACGTGCTTTAATCAGCTTTATGTTAGATCTTCATACAGAGGAGCATGGATACACTGAAGTATTACCTCCGAACCTTGTAAATCGTGCTAGCATGATCGGTACAGGACAATTACCAAAATTTGAAGAAGACGCATTCCGTATCGAGAAAGAAGACTTTTTCTTAGTACCTACTGCAGAAGTACCTGTAACAAACTATCACCGTGACGAAATTCTTGATGCTGCTCAATTACCGATTGCATATACTGCATATAGCGCGTGTTTCCGTTCTGAGGCTGGTTCTGCCGGTCGTGATACACGAGGATTAATTCGCCAGCATCAATTTAATAAAGTTGAACTAGTGCGCTTTGTGAAACCTGAAGATTCTTATATTGAGTTAGAAAAATTAACAGGTCAAGCTGAAAAAGTTCTTCAATTATTAGGATTACCATACCGTGTCATTACTTTATGTGCTGGAGATATTGGATTTTCTTCTGCAAAAACGTATGACATTGAAGTTTGGTTACCAAGCTATGATGCATATAAAGAAATTTCTTCTTGTAGTAACTTTGAGGCGTTCCAAGCAAGAAGAGCGAATATACGCTTCAGACGCGATCCAAAAGGAAAACCAGAATTTGTTCATACATTAAACGGCTCTGGTCTTGCAATTGGACGTACGGTTTCTGCAATTTTAGAAAACTACCAACAAGCAGATGGCTCAGTTATTATTCCTGAAGTTCTTCGTCCGTATATGGGTGGAAAAGAAGTAATTAAATAAATAAAAAGCAGATGGTATTTGAGAAGTGATTCTCAGGTCCATCTGCTTTTTATTTAGATCGTTTTAACATTAATTTTATAATTAGGTGTGTTCCACAATTCCATCCACTTTTTAATAGCTGATATTAAAATCACGACACCTAAAACTAACATAATAATAGATAAGACACCATTTAGCATACTATAACCGGCTGCATCATGGTTTAGATAAACATTTTTGATCATCCAGTATCCTGCATAATTTACAGTGATAAATAGGTAGGCAAGAGGAATCAAACAAGTAAGCATATACCAACGTTTATCAGCTATCTTTAATAGCACTGTTACCCCTATGATTAATCCAATAGAAGCCATTAATTGATTTGATACTCCAAATAATGCCCAGATTGATCCGATATCCCCTGAAAATAAGAGATATCCCCACATAAAGCATGCTAGTGCACTAGCAAAAATTGATCCTGGTATCCAATCTGTTTTCTTCAATGGTTTATAATATTCACCAAAGAAATCTTGAATTAAATATCTTGCTACTCGCGTTCCAGCGTCAATTGCTGTTAAAATAAATACGGCTTCGAACATAACAACAAACTGGAAGAAATATGATGCTAAGTGACTAAACCATGGGATAGATGTAAATATGTACGTCATACCAACCGCCAATGTAACAGCTCCACCAGTACGCCCTTCTAGACTTAACCCAATTTCTTTACTAAGTTCCGGTAAGTGGACAACATTCATTCCTAACGTTTTAAAAACTTCTGGAGTAGAGTTAATTGCAAAGTAGTCTGATGGCTGAAGTGCAGTAGCATCGATTAAAGCCATAATACCTACTAAACATTCAACTAGCATTGCACCGAATCCTACGACCTTTATATCGCTCCATCGATCAAGCATTTTTGGGGTAGTACCAGAGCCTACAAATGCATGAAAACCTGAGATTGCTCCACATGCTATTGTAATTGAAATAAATGGCCAAACTGGACCAGCTAAAATGGGTCCTCCGCCGTTAACAAATTTAGATACAGTCGGAAATTGGATGGATGGATTAATAATAAATACCCCAATAATGAGTGCAATAAATACACCGATTTTCATAAAACTACTTAAATAGTCACGAGGTGCTAGTAAAAGCCACACTGGTAAAGCAGCAGCAAAAAACGCATAGATAGGTAGTATGATTGCCAAAGTTCTTGTATCAAATGTTAAAAAATCACCTATAGCTGTTTCTTGTATTGTCGGTCCCATAAAGACTCCAACCATTAATAAAATAAATCCAATCGTTGAAGCTAATTTTAAATTGCCAGTTTTTTTATAAAGTAGACCAACACCCATCGCAATTGGTATTGTAATTCCAACTGCAAATGTCCCCCATGAGTTATTTTCTAGCGCATGTAGAACAACCATTGAAAGACCGGCCATTGTAATTGTAATAATGAAAAGCATAGCTAGTCCCGTACAGAAGCCTGCAACTGGTCCAAGCTCTTCTTTTGCTACTTCTGATAGCGTCTTTCCTTTCTTTCTCATCGAAGCATATAAAACAACAGCATCATGTACTGCTCCGCCGATTACAGCACCAATTAAAAGCCATAACAGACCTGGAAGGTAACCAAATTGAGCGGCCAATATTGGACCTACTAGAGGGCCAGCTGCTGCGATTGCAGCAAAGTGATGACCAAATGTTACCCATTTGTTTGTAGGAACATAATCCTTACCATCGTTTAACTCATGAGCTGGAGTAGGTATAGAATCATTTAACTTAAGTACCTTCACAGCCATAAATGTTCCGTATAGACGATATGCAATCATCAAAATACACATAGAAGCAATAACGATTGTAACCGCATTCATTTTACTTAATAAGCCTCCCCTGTATCTTTTTATTTACATTCATTTTACTTTATGAAAATTAAAATTTTGAATTTTCAATGTAAGATGCAATAAAAACAGGTTGAGAAGCATGAATGGATTATTGAAATACAAGCTTTATAAATTAAAAAGTTGTTTAAGCTCCTTTGTGTATGTTCGGCTAACGGGTACTTTTTCACCATCATTCATAATTAAATTAAATGTGGAATTAAACCAAGGCTGAATTTCAATAATTTTATCCAAATTGACAATATAGCTCCGGTGGACACGGGTAAATGAAGTATTTTGTAGCTTTCGTTCTAAATTGATTAAAGGTTCATTTATTCGATGGGTCATCTTATCAGTAACGACGCTTGTTTTACCTTCTTGTGTAAAAATGTAAATGATCTCTTCGAATGTTATTAAAAGAATTCTTTCATCAACCGAAATAGCCAATTTATCTTGTTTTAAAAGAGGGGGATTCTTTTTTATCTCAGTCTTAATAGATTTCATACTTAGTTTCGCTAATTTTTCGATAGTCTTTTGAATTCTTATTTCATCAAATGGTTTTAAAATATAATCAATCGCATGTAAATCGAATGCATTTAAAGCATACTTGTCAAAAGCTGTTGCAAAGACGATTGCTGGTTGGTGGCTGAGATCCTGAAGCTTTTGAGCTAACTCTAATCCATTTTCATCAGCTAACTGGATATCTAAAAATACAACGTCGACTTCTTCTATTTGAATGAATTCCAATGTACTTCTAATTGAGTCCGCTTCACCAACTATTTCGACTCCCTTGCTTCTTTTTAGTAAATAAGCTAGTTCGTCTCTTGCTAATGGTTCATCATCTACAATTAGTGCCTTTAACATTATTTATCCCTCCATTACTTCTTGCGTTAATGGGATTCTTATCGATACTTTCGTTCCAGTGTTTAGATCGGATTTTATTTGAAAATATTCTTTTTCCCCGTAAATTTCTTCAATTCGTTTTTTTATATTCCATAACGCTGTTCCAGTTCCCTCTTTAGACTGTATTTTTTCGTTCCCGATTGTATTTAGTAGCTCCGGTGAAATCCCCTTGCCGTTATCTTCAGTAATAAGAATCATATCATTATTGAATTCATATGCTTGTACTGTTACCAATAATTTCTTTTCCTTTGAAAATGCATGTCGAATCGAATTCTCTACAAGTGGTTGAAGTGTAAAAGGGGGGATTTGAACCGTTTTTAAATGAGGTTCTATTTGGAACTCAACATTGAATTTAGAAGGAAACCTAGTTTGTTCAATCGTTAAATATGCTTCTATATGTTCTAATTCCTTTTCTAAGGTGACTAAGGTCTGCCTTGCCCCTTGTAAGTTATTTCGAAAAAAAGTACTTAAATGGATTAGTAATTTTCTAGCTTGATCAGCATCTGTTCTAATTAAACTTGATATTATATTTAAAGAATTGAACAGGAAGTGGGGGTGCATTTGTGCTTGTAATGCTTTTATTTCAGCATCTTTTACTAATTTTCGCTGTAGTTCAGCCTCTGCTAATTCCAATTGGGTAGAAAAAAGCTTAGATAATCCATCTGCTAGTTCTTTCTCAACTTTATCTAGCTTGTTGGAATCCGTGTAATATAGCTTTAAAGATCCAACAGTTTTATTTAAAGCCTTTAACGGTAATACAATAGCCGCACTTAAAGGGCAATCCATATAGAAACATTGAATTTCATCTTTTGAAGTAGCAATAATAATTTTCCCTTCTTTTAGTGCCTTCTTGGTTAGCTTTGTTGCGAAACTATTCATTGGTTCATGGTGATCTGAACCTGCACCCACGTGAGCAAGTACACTTTTGTGATCAGTAATCGAAATTGCATCTGCCTTGGTTAATTTAAAAATAATTCTTGCTGCTTCATTGCAAGAATGAGGGGTTAATCCCTGTCTAAAAAATGGTAAAGTCTACTCTGCGATATACAGAGCTTTGTTTGTTTGAAGCGCTCGCGTTTTTTCTTCTTCCTGTAAAATATTTTGGATGATTAATATAAATATAAGCGTACCAAAACCATTTATTAGAATCATTGGAAGAGCAATTACTTCAACAAGATGAAGAGCGGCCCAAAATGGTTTTGCGATTAAAAGAATAATCCCCATTTGAACACATTCCATAATAATTCCAATTGATACTACACTCCAAAGGGATTTGTTTTTCTGTATCCCGAATCTTTTTCTAAGTATTCCTGTAACAACTCCTGCAACGATTGTAGAAATGGCACATGCATATGCAGTAAATCCGCCTAATGTTAGACGGTGTAAGCCTGCTATTAATCCGACCCCTAAGCCAACAACCGGCCCGCCAATTAGACCGCCAATGGCTACTCCCATAATTCTTGTATTTGCAATTGCATTATTACTTGCAACGTTAAAGTGCCATGACTGAGACATAATTGACTCATGATAAATATGAACACCTGTATAATTACTAATTACACCAAAGGCGCCAAATATAACAATTAGGATCACTTTTGCACTAAAGGAGTGTTCATTTTGAATGATTTGTCTAAATGACTTCATCCTTGAAAGTAAAAAGGCGAGTATAACAAGAATACCCACTCGTTCTAGCATCAGCGGTATTAATTCAAACATATCCTTCTCCTTAAAAATTTCTTATGTTTTTAAATGGTAGTACTATTATAAATACAAATGAATTTTCTGTATATTTTTTCTACTTATGAAAAAGGTGTATAGTTTAATAGTTAGATGACGATAATATTTGTTGTAAAAAGGTTGTTTTTATTTCCAGAAAAAAATATATTTTTTTTAGAAGAATGCTTGACCTTATTTTTTTCGTATGGTATTATAAATCTTGTCAATACGGAGTAATACCCAAGTCTGGCTGAAGGGATCGGTCTTGAAAACCGACAGGGGTGTAACAGCCCGCGGGGGTTCGAATCCCTCTTACTCCTCCATTTTTTAAATTAAAAGAGTGCATATATATAGTAAACTCGTTACATTATTGTAACGAGTTTTTTGTTTGTTTTTTTGACCTTATACATGTTAAACGACAAAGAAAAAGCTGCAAACTTTACATGATACAGTTTGCAGCTTTTTTATATATAGTTACTAATTATGTGAATGTATTACTTTTAAAACACATTCCACATTTCATCTTATCTAGATTTCATATATTTTTGTGAATGATTTAGTACGTTTCCAATCTTCTTAATGATTTCTTCTACAGAAGATTCATTTTTAATTAAATCATACTCGCTAATACTTAAACGAAGTACAGGACATGCGTTAAAGTTATTAATCCAGTTTTCGTAACGTGTATTCATTTCTTTCCAATATTCAATAGGAGTTTGTTGCTCCATTGGGCGTCCACGCTCTTTAATACGCTCAACGACTTCATCGAATGTTCCTTCTAAGTAAATTAATAAATCAGGAGCTGGGAAATAAGGTGACATAACCATAGCATCAAAAAGGCTAGTATATGTTTCGTAGTCTACTTCACTCATCGTTCCTTTTTCATAATGCATTTTCGCAAAGATGCCAGTGTCCTCATAAATTGAACGGTCTTGGATAAATCCACCACCATATTCAAACATTCTTTTTTGTTCTTTGAATCGCTCTGCTAAGAAGTATATTTGTAAATGGAAGCTCCAACGAGCAAAATCTTGATAAAATTTATCTAGGTATGGGTTTGTATCTACTTTTTCAAATGATGTACGAAAGTTTAGCGCATCTGCAAGCGCATTGGTCATAGTAGATTTTCCTACACCTACTGTCCCAGCAATTGTAATAACTGCATCGTTTCGTATTCCGTATTTTTCACGTAAATTCATATACTTCTTAGCTCCTTTTGTAAGGTGTTTTCTAACGATTCTAGTATCATCGTTAAATCTCTCGGGTTATTAACGAAGTCAATTTGATCACCGTCAAACTTTAGTACAGGTATTTCAGGGTATTTAGCTTGAAATTCTTTCATGTGTGTCTCGTAATCTTCAATTAACTGAAGTAGGTACTGGTCCTCAATCAATTGTTCGAATTCTCTACCACGAAGTTGAATACGCTTTTGTAGCGTTTCAAGGCTTGCCGTTAAGTAAATAACCACATTTGGCTTCGGCATATCCTCAGTTAATATTTGATATATTTTTAAATATTTATCATGCTGCTTGTCTTTTAATGTTCTGCTAGCAAAAATTAAATTCTTAAGGATGTGGTAGTCTGCAACCACTGGAATCGACTTATTAAGAAACATTCTGTCTATATCTTCTAATTGTTTAAATCGATTACAAAGGAAAAACATTTCTGTTTGGAAACTCCACTCTTCAATGTCCGTATAAAACTTACCCAAAAAAGGATTTTCATCTACAATTTCTTTTAATAGTTCATAATGAAAGTGTTCAGAGATCGCTTTGGATAGAGATGTTTTTCCGACACCAATAGGTCCTTCTACTGTTATAAAAGGTACATGTATCATCTCTTGTCCTCCTTACTAGTCAAATTCCGTATCATACTCAAAAAACATACAGAAACTATTTTAACATACTGTAGTCAGACGGAATACCATTTTAAAATTTTTCCAATTACTGATAATTGTTGCTCACTAAATGGTTGATCATTTCTTCTATTTCTTGAGTTTGAATAACCGTAGCATTTAAAATGTCCTTCATCATATAAATTGAAACTTTTTCATCATAATCAGTAACCGAGGAAATTGCATCTTGAGGTATAATTAAGTTATAATCCCGCATAAAAGCATCATTTGCTGTAAAAAGTACACAACGATTTCCTGCAACCCCTACAATAACCAAATGGGTAATGTTTAATTTTTTAAGTAATTCATCTAAATTTGTTAAGTAAAAGCCTGAGTAGTTAGGCTTAAAGATAAAATAATCTTCCTTGTTTGGTTGTATATGTTTTATTAAGTCGTAGCTTAGGGGGTTTAGACAATGCTTAATAAGTTTTTCTTGGGTCGGGTTTTCGATTTTATAATGGTCATTAACATATATAGTAGGAAGTTTTTTGTTTTTAAAAATGTCTCTTATGTAATTTATTTTCGGAACCATATGGATTGATTTATCCGCAAGAACACTTCCGTGTTTAAAAGTAAATGAGTTGATTAAATCGACAATTAATAATGCAGGCAACTGCTTGTCTTTTTGATTTGAAGAATTCAATCGGCTTCACTCCAATCTATGTTTAGTTTATCTACTCGTAAAAAGAATATTTGTTTGTTAAAGAAATAAAGAGGTGTAAAGTTTGAATAAAGATGAGATTTATATGAAGTTGGCAATAGAGGAAGCACTAAAAGCACAGCAGATAGGTGAAGTACCTATTGGAGCTGTATTGGTTCACAACGACCAAGTCATTGCACGAGGTTATAATTTACGTGAAACAAAACAAACTGCTTTAGGTCACGCAGAAATGAGTACAATAGAAGATGCGTGTAAAGTCATTGATTCTTGGCGATTAGAGGAAACAACTCTATATGTAACGTTAGAACCTTGTCCGATGTGTGCGGGTGCTATCATTCAATCAAGAATTCCAAGAGTCGTTTTCGGTGCAAAAGACCCGAAGGCAGGTTGTGGAGGATCAATATATAATCTTTTGCAAGAAGATCGATTTAACCATCGCTGTGAAGTTAGTTCGGGTATATTAGAAGAAGAATGTGGTAAATTATTAACGAATTTCTTTAGAGAGTTGCGATCTAGAAAGAAAAATTTACCTTCATGAGGACAAGGATTGATTTTTTATTTCGGTTCGTATATACTTTAAATACCGCTTCAATCAGCGGTTTAAAATTAGGTTTTAACTTTGCCGTGCTAGGTGGGGAGGTAGCGGTGCCCTGTACTCGCAATCCGCTCTAGCGAGACTGAATTCCACTCCGAGGTGTATCTATTTCAGGGTCTGCCTTAAATAAGTGGTGTTGACGTCTGGGTCCTACGCAACGAGAACTCATGAACCTTGTCAGGTCCGGAAGGAAGCAGCAATAAGTGAGCCATCTCGTGTGCCGTAGGGGTGCCTGGGCCGAGCTAACTGTTTAAGTAACGCCTGGGGTAGTGCATCGACGAGTGGTGCACGGCAGTAACTTTATAAAAACTCACTCAATTTTGAGTGAGTTTTTTTGTTTTCTTTAAAATATTTTCCATGAAATCATTACATAGGGTATAATAATGATGACTTTGTAAGAAGGAGGAAACCAATTGACTTATCAAGCATTATATCGTTTGTGGAGACCGCAGCAGTTTAAAGATGTCGTGGGTCAAGATCACATTATACGAACGTTACAAAACTCCCTTCTTCAGCAAAAAGTATCACATGCATATTTGTTTACAGGTCCACGTGGAACAGGTAAAACGAGTACAGCAAAAATCTTCGCAAAAGCTTTAAATTGTGAACATGCACCTACTAATGAACCTTGTAATGAGTGTGCCATTTGTAAAGGAATTACTGATGGATCCATTTCAGATGTAATTGAGATTGATGCAGCATCAAACAATGGTGTAGATGAAATACGTGATATTCGAGAAAAAGTTAAATATGCTCCTTCTGTAGGCAAATTTAAAGTGTACATAATAGATGAGGTCCATATGTTATCAATAGGGGCTTTTAATGCATTATTAAAAACATTAGAAGAGCCTCCAAGTCACGTTATCTTTATATTAGCTACTACTGAACCACATAAAATACCATTGACGATTCTATCAAGATGTCAACGTTTTGACTTTCATAAGATAAGTGCTCAAACGATTTCAGATCGATTGACAGTTGTTCTGAATCATCAGCAAACAGCAATTGAACCAGAAGCTTTGATGATGTTATCTCGTGCAGCTGAAGGTGGAATGAGGGATGCACTAAGCATTCTGGATCAAGCTATCTCATATAGCGATGAATCTATTTCATTAGACGATGTTTTAGCGGTAACAGGCACAGTGGCTCAAGAACGTTTAATATCTGTTGTTTCAGCGATAATAGATGGTAATGTATCAGTTTGTTTAACTAATATTGAAGAACTATTAAACCAAGGTAAAGATCCAGTTCGGTTTATTGAAGATTTAACAGTTTATTATCGAGATATTCTATTATATAGGCATTCACCAAGTACAATTGAATTACTTGAGAGAGCAACAGTTAGTGATCGATTTAAAGAGCTTTGCGATGCATACAATGATGAGTTAGTGTATGAAATTATCGCTTCATTAAGTAAAAGTCAGCAAGAAATGAAATGGACTAATCATCCAAGAGTTTTACTTGAGGTGGCAATTGTACAACTTTGTCAAAAAGCTTCCGTGAGCGGTATCGGTAAAAAACAGGACGAGCTGACACCATTAATTAATAAAATTAACGCTCTTGAAAAAGAAGTGAAATTTTTAAAAGAAAATGGTATTACAGTAAGTGGAACGAATGATTCCTCTACTAGTCCAAAACCGAAATCGACTACATCTCGTTCGAAAATACCAAATAGTTTAATACAAGGTGTATTAAGAGCTGCTTCTAAACCAGAAAAAAATAAAGTTTTAGCAGTTTGGACATCACTTCAAGATCAATTAAGGCAACAAAATAAGGTTTCTACTGCGACATTAGTATCATATGGTGAAGTAGTGGCAGCTTCTTCCGAACAGTGTATTGTTGCTTTTAAATCAGAGACAATCTGTGATTTAATCAATAATAACGGTGAACAAGAGCACTTAACAACGATAAATCAAACATTATCAAATTTATTAGGTGCAGAAATGAGTATGTTAGCAATTCCCGAAGAAGATTGGAGATCGACTAGGGATTCATTTTTAAATACAACAAAACAAAAAGAGACTTCAACAGAAGTTTCACCAATTGTACAAGAGGCAATCAATCTTGTTGGTGAAGATTTAGTCATTATTAAAGAATAAATATATTGGAGGAAATGAAAATGATGCGTGGCGGAATGGGCAATATGAATAATATGATGAAACAAATGCAAAAGATGCAAAAACAAATGGAACAAGCACAAAATGAATTAAATGAGCGTACATTTGTTGGTACAGCTGGCGGTGGAATGGTAACTGTTACAGCTAATGGCTTAAAACAAATTGTTGAAGTTACGATTAAAGAAGATGTAGTAGATCCAGAAGATATTGAAATGCTACAAGATTTAGTTTTAACTGCAACTAATGATGCTATTAAACAAATTGAAGATGCAACAGCTAAAACAATGGGGCAGTTTACTAAAGGAATGAATATTCCAGGATTATTTTAAGGGTAAGACAAATGCATTACCCTGAGCCGATATCCAAATTAATAGATAGTTTTATGAAGTTGCCAGGGATTGGTCCCAAGACGGCCGTTCGACTGGCATTTTTTATGTTAGATATGAAGCAAGACGACGTGTTAGACTTTGCAAAATCAATGATAGATGCAAAAAGAAAACTACTTTACTGTTCAGAATGTGGCCATATAACTGACCAAGACCCTTGTTATATTTGTAGTGATCAACATCGAGATCGATCTACGATATGTGTAGTGCAAGATACGAAAGATGTTATTGCTATGGAAAAAATGCGAGAATATCAAGGTCTATATCATGTACTTCATGGTGCAATTTCTCCTATGGAGGGAGTTGGACCTGAAGACATTAAAATTATGGAATTATTGAGCAGACTAAAAGATGATGTAGTTCAAGAAATTATTTTAGCTACCAACCCGAATATAGAGGGTGAAGCAACTGCTATGTATATTTCCAGGCTATTAAAATCTACGGGTATAAAAATTACTCGAATCGCACATGGTCTACCAGTAGGCGGAGACTTAGAATATGCAGATGAGGTTACACTCTCGAAAGCCCTGGAAGGTAGAAGAGAACTTTAGAAACTGATTAATGGAGAGAGACCATGGGTTTTTTTCGAAAAAAAGGAAAGATTCGTAAAGAATTTGATGAAAAGTTAGTTGATAGACTACATGACTACAAAGATATTTACTTAAGTCAGGTCGAGTTAATGGAAAGAAGCGTAGATCCACCAGATGATCTATTAATCCATGTAAAGCTTTACCAAGCTAAATATTTCTTCTTATTAAAAGAAGCAAAGGCTAGAAATGTTTTAATAACAAAAATGAAATAGATAAAAGAGTTTATTGTTTAGGCAATAGGCTCTTTTTTTATTAATGTTTTTTGTCATTGATTAGTTCCTTTTCTCATACAATCTTAGTAAAAGGTGTACAAGTTATATGAGGGGAGTTTTTTTGTGGTGAATAGTATTATTATGATTTCAGTTGTATTGTTTGTAATCTTATTTCTATTATTAGTAGGTCTACCAGTTAAAGCTTTAAAACTAATTAGCAGATACATACTAAGAGGCATTGTATGTGTCATGATTGTATTTATATTAAACTATGCTTTAGCTTCGAATAATTTTCATATTCCAATTAATACTGTTACTTGTGCATTCTTAAGTGTATTAGGTGTTCCAGGTATTGTAGCATTAAGTGTAATTGGTATTTATATCGTATAAAAAATATATAAAAAAGTTTTAAAAAACTGTTGACCATTTATCGAGGGGATGTTATATTTATATACGTCGCTGATGGCGATAACAAAAAAAAGAAAAAACAACTGTTGACAGATTTTGTCGAAGGTGATAAACTGATTAAGTTGTTAAAAAACAAGATGATCTTTGAAAACTAAACAAAAC
>NZ_NTZO01000130.1 GCF_002559405.1 Bacillus sp. AFS001701
TTCCTTATCGATTTACCCATTACTCTTTTTTTATATTTGTAAAATTATTTGCTTATTTTACTATAAATGTCAACCAATATACTACTCATTTATAGTTTATTTAACATTTAAAAAGGCGTGATAAAGCATCATCACGCCCTTTTAAGTTTGAAAAAAAATATTATTTTGTGCCTGTATCTCCGACTGATTGGGCAACTTGAATTAACTCACCTTGAGTTAAGTTTTTAGAAACAATCGTAAAATCTGTACCACCGTAAGACCATGTGATCATCTTATCTGATAATGCTCCTACCGTTTTACCTAAATCTACTGGTTCACCAGTGATTTCCATCGTTGTTCCAGA
Organism: Bacillus sp. AFS001701; assembly: GCF_002559405.1. Classification (GTDB taxonomy): domain Bacteria; phylum Bacillota; class Bacilli; order Bacillales; family Bacillaceae_G; genus Gottfriedia. The sequence goes on from NZ_NTZO01000130.1 coordinate 344, forward strand.
CTCTGAAATTCGCGCTTTTTCCTCTATTAAAGTAAACGATTTTTTATCACCTTTATATGAAAGTATAACCTGAACACCATTGTCTGTTTTTACTTCTTGTTGATCATCTAACACAACACCCTTCATTAAATAATTAGGGTAAAGTGTAACTAATAAATTTGGATCATTATTTGGATTTGTTGATGTAGGTACACTTAAACGAGCACTTGTCATATTTTTCTTCACATCAAAAGCATCATTATCAAAATTCGCATTGTATTGTACTTTATCGAATTTAACATCCAACACAACATTCTTATCTGTATCTAATAGTTTTACTGATTCAGGTGTCAGACCTTTTTTATTAAACGTAATTTCTTGTGTTGGGAGCAATTGTCTATTTGTGTAATTAGTTTTTGTTTCAAACACATAATCTTGCTTAGTTGTTTTAAACGTTGCATTCTTATCTTGTACTAAGTCATTAACTAATGATTCCGGTAAATATGGCTGACTGCTGTTTGATGGCCAATCACTTTGGAAGCGATAGCTTTTATTTAATGCTGGCGTTAAAACAAACACACCCTCTTTGTTTCTTAAAATAATTTGATTTTGATCACTCTTAGCATTCTTTAATTGTACGCGGTAGAAGGAAGGCTTTTTATGCCAAATGACTACTTCATACTTTTGAGGATCATTACCATTATTAATTGTTAATGTTGCATCAGCCTTATAGCCATTCATTTTTTCCATCTGATTGCTAAGTGAACCTACAACATCATCTTTCGATTTCTTGCCACATGCAGCCAATGATAGTACTAACATGATTGTTAAAAGCATCGCTACAAGCTTTTTCTTCATCTCCCCAGCTCCTTTATTCCTCTTAAATTGTAAAAAAGAGAATTTTATGCAAAGGCTTATGAATAAATGTGCGCGAGTAGCTTAGAAGTAAAATCTAGATTTATTCATGCACGTTGCAACCTTGCTTCTCATATCCTCATGAAACTATATGAGGTCAAGCTCTAAAATATGCAGACTAGCATGACAAGCTAATTTAAAAAATTTAAAGAAAACACGCTGATCACCGAGGGCTGTAAGTGAAGACAATGGTGTAGTTACACATATTAATTAATCCTTAAAATTTAGCAACTACATCGAGTACAAAAAAAAGAAGAGCCACTCAAAGGAGTGACTGTTTAAAAGGGTATTATATTTGCTGTAAGACCACTTGAGCAGCAGCATAATGTTCAGTATGCGTAATTGATAAAAACGGTATAAACGGCAAATCAACGGATAAAACAGGCTTACCTTTTTCGTCATTTAAGATTTCAATATCATGAAATCCTAATTCCTTCCCAATTCCTGTTCCAAAAGCTTTTGAACAAGCTTCTTTTGCGGCGAATCTTCCTGATAAAAATTCAAGTTTTCTTCGTTCTGATAAATTTTCGTATATTTCATATTCTGATTCAGTTAAAATCCTTTTCGCAAACCGTGGCTGCGAGCTAATAATTTCTTTCATTCGTTCAATTTCTACTAGATCTAATCCAATACCTACGATCATATTTCCACACCCTAACTTTCAAGTACTACGGTTTAAAATAAAAGCTTGAATCATTAATTTTTTCAATAGACGGATGGGCTTTCATATCATCCATTAATTGAAATAGTGCATTATCTTTTTGTTTTGCTTCAATCATACAATCAATTTGCCTAACCGAGCCATAAATTTCATTTAAAAATGTAATAAACATGTTAGGGTCCACAAAATCAGCATGAGCACGTATGTCTTTCTCATCTCTAGGACTTGATATATGCATTTTCATAGGCAAGTTTGAAGCTTTCCATGTATCGACTGCATAACCCCAATTTTGTATCCAATCTTCATTTGTATGATTAACTAGATGATGATGATAGTCAAATACAAGTGGAACTCCTAATTTTTCACAGGCAAATAAGGTTTCATCAAACGTAAAGGTAGTATCATCATTTTCAAACATTAGCATTTTTTGAATTTGCGCAGGAACAATGCTAAAATTCTCTATTAATTGTTCCAGGGATTTTTCCTTATCATCATACCCTCCGCCAATATGGAGTACACATCGTTGTTCTGTATTAATCTTCATCGCTTTTAAAAGCTGATAATGCATTTTCAAGGTTTTCACCGATGTTTTTAATAGCTCTTCATCAGTTGAATTTAAGATTACGAAATGATCCGGATGAAAATCAATCCTCATTTCATTCGTAATTGCAAATTTACCTAACTCAAGTAAACTTTCCTTTAATGGCTTTATGTAATTCCAGTCTGCTACTTCTTCATGGTTTGCTAAAGGGATTAATTTACTGCTCAGGCGAAAAAAAGATATATCATGTGCTTTGTTGTGCTTTAGTAGTCTTAGACAGTTATTAATATTAGTTTTAGCAATTTGTTCTAGCTTACGAATCGCCGCATCTTTATCCTTTTGTTTTAAAAACTGTGTAACCGTCATTGTTTTTGATGGTGAGGCGTTTTGTAAATTCATACTCATTGCGACATATCCAAGTCTTACTAACATTTTTATTCCAACTCTCATACGTTTTTAGTTAGTGTATGAAATCTACCAAAATTCACACATTACGAGAAAATAAAATTATAAACAAAAAAGGTACATGGATTTCACCATATACCTTAACTAGTTACTTATTTACTACTGTCTTGTGGTTTGCGTTGTCCACCACGGTTGTTATCACGAGATCCTTCGTTACGTTTGCCACGGAAGTTTCCTCCGCGGTTATCGCGGTCTCCACGACGTCCATCTCCACGACGATTATCGCTACGACGTCCATCTCCACCGCCACGTCTATTTTCGCCACGACGGTATCCGCCGCCACCGCCACCGTTTCCTCCGCGTCCGCCACGGTCACGTTTGACCATTGGTGGCTCATCAGTTAAACGAACTGGTGTTTCATTTGGCTCTTTTGTTAGCATTTTTAAAGCTGCAGCTACAACACTTACAGAATCATGCTCTTCAAGTAACTCTTCTGCAATACGTTTGTAGAATGCTAAATTATCACTTTCCATAGTCGAAGTTAATTTTTCAGCAATGATACGTTGTTGACTTTCAATTGCTTCGTCTAATGTAGGTGGAGTCATACGTTCCATACGACGTTTAGTTGTACGTTCGATATTTTTTAATTGATTAAACTCACGAGGAGTAATAAATAACATCGCTATACCTGATTTCCCAGCACGTCCTGTACGTCCAATACGATGAACATAGCTTTCAGGATCTTGTGGAATATCAAAGTTGTATACATGTGTAACTCCAGAAATATCTAATCCACGAGCTGCTACATCAGTTGCAACTAAAACATCAATTGAACCAGATTTAAATTTACGAAGTACTTGCTCACGTTTCGCTTGTGATAAATCACCATGAATACCTTCTGCAGCATATCCACGTAAGTTTAATGCTTCTGATAATTCATCAACACGACGTTTTGTACGACCGAAAATAATAGCTAATTCTGGTGTTTGAATATCTAATAAACGTGTAAGAACGTCAAATTTTTTCTTTTCTTGAACTTCAATAAAATGTTGTTCAATGTTAGGCATTGTAACTTCTTTTGCTTTTACTTTTACGATTTGTGGATTTGTCATGAAAGTTTCTGCAATGCGACGAATTGGGTCAGGCATAGTTGCAGAGAAAAGAAGTGTTTGTTTGTTTTCTGGAACTTCTTTTAAGATCGCTTCAATGTCTTCAATGAATCCCATGTTTAACATTTCATCCGCTTCATCTAATACAACTGTATTTACATTGTTTAGGCGAATTGTACGACGGTTAATATGGTCTTGAATACGACCAGGAGTTCCTACAATAATATGTGGGAATTTTTTTAAAGAACGCATTTGACGATTAATATCTTGTCCACCGTATATCGGAAGGATTTTTACACCTTTATTCATACCGATTTTGTGTAATTCTTCGCCAACTTGAATAGCTAGTTCTCGTGTAGGAGCGATAACAAGTCCTTGGACATTGTTACTATCTACATCAATTTTTTCTAGTAATGGAATACCAAAAGCGGCTGTTTTACCAGTACCAGTTTGCGCTTGACCAATTACATCATGGCCTTGTTTTGCTAATGGAATAGTCTGCGCTTGAATTGGTGTAGCTTCCTCGAAGCCTAATTTTTCAATCGCAAACAGGATTTTACTACTTAATCCTAATTCTTGAAATGTTGTCAATTTGGTTAATCTCCTTTGTATCTCAATTGATCTATAAAAATTTAAAAAATTATATGTTTCGTGACTGTTTCATATGGAAGGTTCGTTTTTAGTGGAAAACAATAGTCCGAAGTATCATGAAAAGGAAACAATATCTACCCATTATACGGACATTCTATCTAAAAAGCAAATGAAGTTATTTTCTAACAATTTGGTTTCCAAACTATATTTTACCCTAAAATTATCTTTAAATTCGCCATAAAATCATGTTTTTAGCCTTCTTCATCCCTTATATTACGAACAGTTTTCATTTATTAAATTACGCGTATAAAGTTTTCACTTCGTATATTTTTACATACCAGAAGCGAAGGGCAGAACGAATGGAATTAAGGAAAACTTTTTATCCCTTCTTATCCCGCCTTCCCTTCCTGATTATATGCCTACCCCTGATTTAGTAACGCATTTACAACTTCTTCTAATTTCATCCCCCTAGAAGCTTTAACTAATACTAGGTCATTTGGTCGGACTTGTAGTAATAAATCTTCAATTAACTTATTTTTATCTTCGAAGCTTTTTACTCTTGAAGAGTCCATTTGTTCAAAGGCTGATGTTGCTGCAAATTTACTTAATGGTCCAAAAGTATAAAGAAAATCGAAATGAAGATTTACAACTTCTTCTCCAATTTCTTCATGAAAAGCAATTTCTTGATCACCTAATTCTAACATGTCGCCAAACACTACAAATTTTCGATTATAACCTTTTAGTTCTGAAGCAAATAAAAGAGCCGCTTTCATAGATGTAACACTTGCATTATAGGCATCGTTAATAATTATTATTCCCTTTTCATTCTTTAATAGTTCCATACGCATTTTTGTCATTTCTAAATTCTGCATACCAGAACTAATTTCATCCCATGTTAATGAAAACTTTCTCGCAACTGCAATAGCTGCCATTGTATTACTAATATTATGTTTGCCTAGTACGCCCAATTTGAAACGGACATCTTTAGCTTTATTTATTTCAAATTCACTACCAGATTCATTCATTTCAATAAATGTTGGATATACATCATTGCTTTCGCTTAAACCAAAAGTTTCGATTGTATAGATTAAGTTTTTGTCTTTTGTACCTTCGATTAATAATGATTCATCACCATTAATGACAAGTAATCCATTCTTTGATAGTCCGCTAGCAATCTCAAGCTTCGCCTTTGCGATCCCGGCTCTTGAGCCTAGTTCCTGCATATGTGACTCACCGATGTTTGTAATTATTGCCGCGTCAGGTTCAGCTAAATTAGATAAAAATTCAATTTCTCCAAAATTGCTCATACCCATTTCTAAGACAGCAACCTCTGTATCTTCTGACATCGCTAATACTGTTAACGGAAGTCCGATATGATTATTAAAGTTCCCTTGTGTTTTATGTACTTTATATTTTGCTGAAAGAATGCTTGTTAAAATATCTTTTGTCGATGTTTTCCCATTACTTCCTGTAATACCAACTATTTTACCATTCCACTCACTTAAATATGATTTAGACAGTTTTTGTAATGCTACTAGAGTATCATCCACTAAGATGACAGATGCGTTAGTTGGTACATTTGAAAACTTTCTAGAACAAAGCACTGCACTAGCACCATTTTCAATTGCTTGAGGTAAAAATTGATGTGCATCGAATTTTTCACCGATTAGGGGTATGAATAATTTTCCATTTAAATCTATACGAGAGTCTGTTGAAACTCCGTTGATTGTTAAATCTTCACCCTTTAATTCGCTACCAGGGATCATGTTAACGATTTGAGATAAAGTACGTACGATTGACATTGTCACCGACTCCTCTTCTATAGCATTTTTCTTCTATTCACATGAAAACACTATTCAACCATGAATAGTGTTTTCAATTGTTAAATATTATATTTAATTTGTTGTTTTTGTTCGTAACGTTCAATTGCTAGGTCTATTAATTTTTCAATTAATTTTGGATATGTTAATCCAGTAGCCTGCCATAATTGAGGATACATACTGAAAGGAGTAAATCCAGGCATTGTATTAACTTCATTCATTAATACGCCACCATCTTCTGTTACAAAGAAATCAGCACGAGTTAAGCCTGATCCATCGATTGCTTTGAACGCAACTTCTGCATAGTGCTTAATTTTTTCATATGTTTCAGTTTCTACTGGAGCTGGGATAATTAAACCAGTATCGCCACTCTCATATTTTGCAGTATAATCATAAAATTCTACTGATGGTTTGATTTCGCCAACAACAGAACATTCAACTTGATCGTTACCTAATACAGCAATTTCAATTTCACGTCCAACAATATTTTCTTCAATAATTATTTTACGGTCAAATTGGAATGCTTCTTCAAATGAAGCCATTAATGCTTCACGATTCTTAGCTTTCGTAATACCAACACTTGAACCTAAGTTTGCAGGTTTAACAAATACAGGATAGCCTAATTCTTTCTCGACTACTTCATAGCAAGACTCTGCATTTGATTTCCACTCTGTTTTTAAGAAATGTACATATTTAGCTTGAGGAATTCCAGCTTGAGCAAATAAGTTTTTCATAATCACTTTATCCATACCAGCCGCTGAAGCTAATACACCATTTCCTACATAAGGAATATTTAATAGCTCAAGTAAACCTTGAACTGTTCCATCTTCACCATTTGGTCCATGTAATAATGGGAAAATAACGTCAACTGGGCCAGTTGAATCTTGATTTGAAGCTGCAGGAATAATTGATGAAGTTAACGCGACAGGAGCGATTTCATTTACATGTTGATCTTCATTTGAGAATTTTAAAGCTGCAACACTTTCTACTTTCCCCTCAATTTGTTTCCCTTGTAACCATTCGCCTTGTTCTGTTATATAAATTGGATACACATCAAATTTTGTGTGATCTAAAGCAGAAATAACGGCAAAAGCTGTTTGTAATGATACTTTGTGTTCAGCAGATTTACCGCCATATAATAATCCTAACTTAATCTTCATGATGTTCCCCCTACTATTTTTTGCTCTCCCTATTGTACCACTTTATACAAATGTGTATAAGCTTTTATGGGTAGAAACCTATTTTTCTTTACAACATATGCAATGATATCTGTTTTGTGATTTCTTTACAACTAAAAAAAGCATAGCTCTACTTAAGCTATACTTAGTTTATAGACAAGAATACAAAAACTTGAATTCAGAGACTGATGGCAAGCGTTTTCGGGCAGTCTGAAAAGAGCAATAAGCACTGCTCAATTCACGAAATAACAAAGAAACATGCGTCCTGAGAACTATTGCGCTATACCCTGTTGATTATCTCTAATCGCTACTTTTTCATCAAGTGAGCGATACATTATTCCTGAAAGAACAACTCCTGTTCCAAGAATTATAAAAAGCCATATTCCAAGTTTTAAATCAAATAAAAATCCACCTAATAAAGGTCCAAGAAATCCACCAATCGTCCATTTCATACTACCAACCGCCATATAGGTCGCTCTTAAATCTTCAGGTGCAATATTCGCCACAAATGTCATTTGAACTGGTGACATGACCATTTCTCCAAAGGTGTAGTATATGAAGATTATTGCCAAGAAAAATAGAATCATCCACTTACCTAATCCAACTGTAAGTAATAATGGAGGTGCAAGGCCGATTGATAAAATACCTAAGCCAAATAAGATGGTTCCATAAAACATCGTTTTTCCAATTGAACGATTCGATAAATAACTTGAAATCGGAAATTGCAAAAGAACAACTAACAATCCATTAAGCGACATTAAAAACGGGTAAGGATTCCACATACCAAAATGAGATTGAAAGGTTTGTTTAAAATAAAGTGGTAGCATTCCTTCAATTTGTGAGAAACCCATTGAAATAATCACGCCTGTAGCTACGTAAAAAATTAATAATTTATCAGATCTAATGATTTTCATAACCTTTTTAAAAGGTATTTTCGTTACTTCATTCTTTTCTTTAGCATTCTTTTCTGCAGGAAGTGTTTCTTTTAATAGAATTAATTGTGCAATACTATAAAGTCCTAAAGTGATTGCTGCAATATAAAATAAACTATCTTTCGAAAAGTAAACAACTGAACTTCCTAATAACGGACCGATCACAGTACCTATATTACTTCCAACCCTTAATAATCCATATGCTTCAGTTCTTTTCTCTGGTTCAGTAACATCAGCTACCATAGCAGAAGCTGCTGGACTAAAGAACGAATTACTAATACCTAGTAAAATTGATAAAATTAAAAATGCTGTATAGCCTTCTGCTAAAGCAAAGGATACTAAAATAAGAGATGTTCCAAGCGTCGAAAAAACCATCATACGTTTTCGACCATATAAATCTGCCAGTCTACCACCAGCCATCGAACCAAATAGTGATGCTATAGGTGAAATTGACATAATAAATCCTACCTTTAGCATTGAATCAACTTTTCCTTCTAGGTATAGTGCAAAAAATGGCATAAGCATCATCATTGCACTACTCGTAATCGTTTCTCCAATCACTCGAATCCATACATTACGATCCATACCTTTTAACTTTTTAAAAAAATTCATCCTTAAGCGGCACCTCCTAGTGCATCATAACTTCCATATTTTATATCGTATCGGAAGAATTTTAAGTTTCAAATTACTTTATACACGTATCCGATAAAATATGTTATACAAAACAAAAGGGCGTTCAAATTGACTTATCGCCATTTGAACACCCACTCTTTTTTTAACTTTTAAGCTTGTTCTTTTGAAGAAATTGAGAACATCAATCCCAAAAAAGTACCTAATAGAAATAAGGTTGAACAAGAGCCCATCAATACTATGCTCACCGTTAAGCTTACGCCCGTATGTAAGAAACCGCTTCCAGTGAAATATAGTAAAAAAAGAATTAGACCAATAAAAAAGGCAATACCAGAATATTGAGTATATGTTTCAACGATTTCATAATCAGTTCGCTTCATAATGATTAACCTCCTGTTTTTCGTCTTTTTTGTGAATTACAATACCTAATTTGTGACAACTTTGTGACACTTTTATATTAACACACTTATTTCGCAATTGTAAATATTTTCAGAAAACTTTTTAGAAAATATTTGGACAATATTAAGAAACTAATAATAAGATTAGACAAATAACATCCCCCTTCTATATAAACAAACAAAAAAACCGAGACGATAGTCATCTCGGTTCAAATTAAAATTATTTCAATTAGTCCGTATTTAGTTAAATATCCTTAGAGACTATTTAAGAAAGATACTCTTATAATTACCATAGCCCTCTTCATCCATTTTTTCATATGGAACAAATCTTAATGCCGCAGAGTTTATGCAGTAGCGAAGTCCCTCGGGTCCAGGTCCATCATCAAATACATGCCCTAGATGCGAGTCAGCTTCAGAACTTCTGACTTCAATACGTAACATTCCATGGCTATAGTCCTTCTTCTCTTCAATTTCACCTTTTAGAATCGGCTTTGTAAAACTTGGCCATCCACAGCCTGAATCAAATTTGTCTAATGAACTAAACAAAGGAAGCCCTGATACGATATCAACATAAATTCCTTTTTCTTTATGATTCCAAAACTCATTTCTAAATGGTGGTTCAGTTGCATCCTCCTGAGTAACAGCATACTGGATTGGTGTTAGTCTTTGCTTAAGCTCCTCTTGGCCCGTTTTCCACTGTTCCTTTAAAAATTTTTGACGACCAGATCCTTTAAAGTAAAGTTGGTAACGAACCGGGTGCTTTTTATAATAATGCTGATGATATTCTTCTGCTTCATAAAATGGTTTTGCAGATAAAATTTCAGTCACAATTGGTTTCTTGAAAACGCCACTTTTCTCTAGTTTATCTTTCGAAGCTAGAGCTTGCTCTTTTTGATTTTCATTATGATAAAAAATTGCAGTTTTGTATGAACTACCTCGATCATTAAATTGCCCACCTACATCTGTTGGGTCAATTTGTTGCCAAAATAAGTCCAATAATTTTTCATACGGATAGACTTCTGGATCAAATGTAATTTGAACAGCTTCATAATGACCTGTTAAATGAGTGCATACTTCTTCATATGTTGGGTTTTCTTTTTCCCCACCTGTATAGCCTGAAACAACTTTTATAATTCCGTCCTGTTGATCAAACGGTTTTACCATACACCAAAAACATCCACCAGCAAATGTAGCTAATTCTGTGCCCATACCTTTACTCCTCCTAAAAATTGTCATTAATTATATTTACCATATCTAGAAGGTGATATAAATATTTTTGCTTAAAAAAGACCAATTGCTAACTTGAAAAAATTAAGATTTGTATGTAAACTTATACGATAATTACACAGGAGGATATAAGATGTTAGAAGAATTTAAGAAGTTTGCTTTAAAAGGAAATGTACTTGATTTAGCAGTCGGGGTAATTATTGGGGGTGCTTTTGGTAAGATCGTATCTTCTTTAGTTGCTGATATTATGATGCCTATTTTTGCACTTATCATAGGAAAACAAAAATTAACTGCTTGGCATTATCATGAGATTAAATATGGCTCATTCATCCAAACAGTAGTCGACTTCCTTATCATCTCAATTTCAGTATTTTTCTTTGTTCGATTAATTAATAGACTTTCATTTAGAAAGAAAGAAGTAGAAGAAGCAAAACCTGTTGTTCCTACTAAAGAAGAAGCTCTTCTTATTGAAATACGTGATTTACTAAAAGAACAGGTTTCAAATCAAAAAGGTATAAGCT
>NZ_NTZO01000131.1 GCF_002559405.1 Bacillus sp. AFS001701
TTTTGGTTAGTCTTAAATGATAATTATTCGTTACTTTTTAACTATTTCCTTTATATATTATGCAAAAGAATGTTTTAAGTAAGTTTCTAACTTTATCCAAATTATGAACTTTTTTGAATAAACAAAAAGAGAAACTGATCATTCCAGTTCCTCTTAGATTTAGTAGTTAAAATACGTTTAATAAATTTATGCTCGATGTCTTTGAATAAACACATTCTCTTTATAATTTTTTAACAAGCCTCTTTCTCTCAAATATTCCTTAAAATACAAGTTCGCTTCTTTTCGCTCATCATAAGGATTCTTAGAAAGTACAAACCCTAACTTATCTTCCTTTTGAAGTTCAACACCTGACATATATAAATGAATTTTATTTTGATGATAAATTTCTTTTAACGGTTCCATGAAATTAATTGCGAAAGCAGATAGTAACTTAATTTCTGTATCGAATGTAAACCTTGTAATATAGGATAAATCCACAAAAATTACGCCAATAAATCCGGTATTTGAAATTTCAGCCCTTATCGTTTTATCATTATTTAAGTGACCAATCTCACGAAGATATTCTATAAAATAACGAATCCCTTCATCTTTTTCGAATGGCTTTTTTGATAAAATTAAGCCTATTTTCTTTTCATCTCGTAAATATTCACATGCAATATATGCTGGAATATTTTGTTTCTGAAATAATGCACATGCAGCTTGTAATAGGCCATTTAATACTTCATGTATAATTAAAGGATGTTTCCTTGTGAAATAATATTGATTTTCTTGCAATTCTTCCATATCAATGAAACTTGCTCCGATAAAACCTGTATTGGAAATAATAGGTGTTTTTGAATTCCTTTTAGTTGCTCCATTTCTTTTCATCATGCAAGTTCCTTTCCTTCTAAATCTATATACAGAACATTAGTTCGCTTTTTATATTTTTATCATACACAATAAATTTTAAAAAGTAAATCTCAAAAATGAAAAAAGGATACGAAAATTTTTCGCATCCTTGAAATAATTCATATTAAGATCCGTAGTTTAAGAAACAGTTTCTTCCTCAATGTCTACGTAACAATCCATTGTATGTACTTCTTTGTCTTCATGATTTCCAAAGTAAATAGTGAAATTCATAGTCTAACACCCTTTCACAAAGGATATAATTTTAATTTAAATACTGTTTAATTATATTATTATTTCCAAGAAATAACAATACTTACATCCTATATGAAAGAAGATGTTTAGGTTAGTAGATATTCATTTTAATTTATTACTAATTTTGTCTAGTAATATTCTATAAAACCATTTTAAGAATTCCGCTTTTTAACTGGTACAAATAAATGAACTTTAGCTTTTGCATCTGGGTCTTCACTAGTTTAAATTCTATTAAACTTATAGAGACCATTTTTATTGAACTAAACTGTCATTTAGTTTCATAAAAAATCGACTATTCAACCGATCGTTTAGTTCAATAGCTTAATGTGCTACTATCTCTGAATCTAAATTTTCTAGGAAAAGATATTTTAATCTTTTATGTTTAATATTGGGGTTTGATCAATCAAATTCGTTTCGAAATATTCCTGTTGGAGAATCCCATAAATTCCACAATCCTTGTATTGATTATTTTTACGAACCATATGCCTTATAATGCCTTCGCGTTTCATCCCCACTTTTAACATAATTTTACCAGATGCAGGGTTATCGATATTATGTGTTGCCGATATCTTATGAATATTCATAAAACGGAATGCAAATTCAACAACTGCATGTAATGCTTCTGTTCCGTAGCCCTGATTCCACCAATTAAATCCGATGTCGTATCCAACCTCACAGTTTTCGGTATCTTCTTTGAAATTATATAGGTCGATCGTTCCAATTAATTCGCCATTTTCCTTTACTTCTATACCCCAATAACAAAACTTATCGCTCTCATATTGGTTAGTAATTTCAGTCAATCGATTGATTGTTTCGGAAATCGATTTATGTGGTCCTTTGATTAAATTATCCATTACACGATGATCTGAGAATATGTAATCGAACATTCTATTTGCATCATTCATTTCTATTTTCCTTAAATTAAGTCTTTTGGTTTCAATCATTGGTGCACCTTTATAAATAATCATTAATTCACCTTCATTTTCTGCAATTTATTTCTTAAAGAATTTTGTATACTATAAAAAATTATTTCTTTAACAGAAGTTTTATTCATCATTTGGACTTTTCCTTTTTGAAACACAATTTAATATTTAACTTTGTTAAAACTTTCCATATATAACAAAGCTTCCAAAATTCAAATAAAAATAGCAGCAAAAGGCTGCTATTGAAGTTCATTTAATATTTACGTTCATTTTATGATCTGAAAACAGTTGTTTTAAATGGATAAACTCATTGTAATGGTTCTATTTTTGAACCCCATTATTTCATATAGTTTAATGGCTTGATTACCGGCATATACACTTAAACGTACCTCTGAATATCCATCCTGTTTAAGATGTTCAATACCCGATTCGATCAATCTCTTTGAAATTCCATTCCCTCTATATTCATCTAGTACAAATAATTCATAAATAAAACCATATTTCTTTTCTGTTAATTGGTCTTTACTTGTTCCTATAAGAATCCAACCCAGTAGAATATCCGCTTCAGAAGCTATTAAATAGTAGCTTCCTTTCTGTAATAGAGGTTCAATAAGTTGTTTGATTTTTTCATCCGTTGGTTTTAATTCACCTAATGTACCATCGAATAAGGCTTGTGGCGAAAGCGATAAAATCATTTTATATTCCGAATCTTTTGGTTTTCTTATTTCCATAATTTTAGTTCTCCACTCCTAATATTTTAAGCCGATTGTCCATGCAGTGCGTTAGCCAACCATGACCCAGTTTTTATTGTACTTCCATGTTAGTTGTAAAAGAAAAATTTAATTTAATCATCATAAGCATCGCCCAAAGATACAAATTCATCTTGAAGCCAGTACCAATGTTCTCCTTTATTTGTCAATAAACGTTCCAATAATTCCGTAAATGAATTGGCAATTACAGGACAACTTCCAGCTACCCCATGAACTTCCACATTGCTATCGGAACACTTACCTAATCGTGGAATGCTAAGATCAATTGTTAAATAATCGTTATTACGATCACATCCAATAATGTACCAACTTGAAGAAATATCATATTTAGCTTTTTCTCCTATGATAACTGGGTTTGCTAAAACAAATTCTTCAGGTGAAACAATTGTTAAACCATAATCACAGTCAATAAATAAATCCATTCCACCACATAATCTAAAAAACTCATATAAATCATTTGGTAGTTTATGACCTTTTTCAACAGTTGGATAGCCCGATTGTGGATGAATCACACAATTTGGAAAATTTTTTACTTTATCAATCAAAACTTGAATTTCCATTATTTATCCTCTTTTTATATTAATGAATATAGTCAATTATTAAGTCTTATTT
>NZ_NTZO01000132.1 GCF_002559405.1 Bacillus sp. AFS001701
TAGTAAAATCTTACATATTCACATATTTTCCATAATTGTTTAAACAAAAAACTGGGTTAAAAATAAGAACGCACTTGATTTCACCCCATAGAAAATTACTTTCTATACATTTTTGATAATAATTGTATGTTACTCCGTTATTGCTTCAAATCATTAATGAATTATATCTTTGGCCCATAACTGGACTTCCTACATAGTACTGGTTTTGTACTCCGTTTTTTTCCATAACTTCTTAACTTATAAATACAAATAAAAAGAGTCTCCTAAAATATGGAGACTCCCACTTTTTAATATTGATCACTAAAAATTCGTTGGTCCAAAATAGAATGAAAAAACGATTCAATTTCTTTGATGTCTTCAGCTGCAATGCCAAGCTTTTGATCCCAGTGTTCTGGATGGTCAATGTCATCTCTGCAAAGTAATACCATTCTTCCACTTTGAATAGAGACAACCATTGCTTTCCCTAGAAATTTTTCCGAAAAGATAACAGCAAAGTCGTAGCGATGGCTACCTGCAGCGATACAGTAATAATGAATGTTTTGGTTTTCTTTCTCTTCCGATATAATGTAGAAATTCATCCCTACCACTCCTTTTTTTTCACCATAGTTTTTACTTTGAGCATCTTGCACTTAAATCGAATTATTGCATCGATTATTAAATAGCAAGAGAGTATGAACTCCCTTTCTTATTAATTAGCTAAAATATGCCAATTTTCCTTTATTTTTATTGATAAAATTTTATGACAAATTAAAAATTATGTCGTAATGCATCTAATTATTTACAAACAAATGTTAAATTGAACGTTTTATATAGATATTAAACTTATTTTCCATAAAAAAAGATAAACAATATACTGTCTATGTTAAATTAAATAAAATATTTATTTTACCAAATTACCTTTGTGCAGCCTTCTCTGCAAATTCTTCTTCTAAGATTGCTAAACAAACATGATCATACCACTTATCTCTAATTTTTAAGTTTTTTCGATAATATCCTTCCTTCACAAATCCAACTTTCTCAAGGACGCGTAAAGATCCTAAGTTTTCTGGATTAACCTCGGAAGTTACTCGGTGGAACTTCAAATCTTCAAATGCAATTTTCAAAGCAAGTTTCAAAGCTTTCGTCATATATCCTTGGCCATTAAATTTTTCCCCAATATGGTAACCAACCATACAAGTTTGTTTAGGTCCTCGTGTAACAAAAATGAACTGTACTTCTCCTATTAAAGTTATCTCATTGTCTTCTTTAACAAAGATTGCAAAATCATATCTACTATCTTCTGCACTTTTTTCCATAAACTCTTTAATGCTATTCATTTGTCCTTTAACTGTGTAAAAGTCTTCTTTCCTTAACGTAGGAGACCATTTTTCAAAATGTTCTTTATTTTCAACATGTAATTGTAACTTTGCCTCTGCATCCTCAAATGTATATGGGCGTACTATAACTTCTTTCAAATTAACCCCTCCAATAAACTTTTCTATATCTACTATTCGTTAACCATTACCTCTTTTTAAATAGGGAAGAATTGATTATGCGGAAAATTGTTAATTATTAAATTTTACCATAAAAATTTACAAAAATGCTATTTCTTAAACATTTATGGACAAATTAAAAA
>NZ_NTZO01000133.1 GCF_002559405.1 Bacillus sp. AFS001701
CTATAAAATGTAAACGATTTAATTTTATAAATCGCTTTAACCTAGAAGAGGAGAATACAAATGGGCCCTACAATTTATGATATTGCTCGTGTAGCCAACGTTTCAAAGTCCACTGTATCTCGCGTACTAAATAATAAAGATAATATTTCAGAAGAAAGTCGTAACCGAGTTATGAAAGCTATTGAAGAATTAAATTACCAACCTAATAAATTAGCTCGAGCTCTTACATCATCTGGATTTGATGCCATTTTGGTAATGTCCCGCTCCACGAAAACAACTGCGGGAAATACCTTTTTCTCTGAGATTATTCACTCTATTTCAACGAGATCAGAAGTAGAAAATTTTGACGTGATTATACAAACATCAAAAAATAGTAAAGATGAGTTAGAAAAGTGCATAGAAAAAATTCGTGGGAGAATGATCAAAGGAATTCTAATGTTGAGTTCACCTGCAAATGAGGACTTTTTTAAAGAATTAGATAAATATGAAATTCCAGTAGTCGTTATTGGAAGAGTTGAAGGAAACTATCAACATATTTACTCAGTAGATACTGATAACTTTAATGACAGTTATCAATTAGTTCAACATTTGATTAATCAAGGGCATACAGACATTGCATGCCTTCATTCTTCACTTGATTATCATGTATCAATTGACAGATTGGAAGGATATAAAAAATGTCTTCTTGATAACGGAATTCCACTTCGATCTGATCGTATTATTGATAGTGGATATACAATGGAAAAAGCCTATGAAACTTCAGAATCACTATTGAAATCTAAAGATCTACCTACTGCAATTTTTGCAATAGATGATCTCAAGGTTATCGGACTTTATAATACAACTTCTAAGTTGGGCATATCGATTCCGAAAGATATTTCAATTATAGGATATAATAATGGAATTTTTTCTCCGTTATTTTCTCCACCTTTAACTGGAATTGAGATCCCTGTTATGAAGCTAGGCGAAATTGCTACAGACTTACTGTTCAAGCATGTAAAAAATAAAACTGAAAAAACGAATCATATTATCGTTCCTACAAAACTGATCGAACGAAAATCAGTTGCAAAATTAAATTGATTGAATCAATGGAGGTATCATTGTGAGAAAGCAAATTGAAGCATTTATTTTTGACTTAGATGGTGTAATTACTGATACTGCTGAATTTCATTATTTAGCATGGAAAAAGCTAGGTGAAGACTTAGGAATCCCTTTTGATCGTGAATTTAATGAAACATTAAAAGGTGTAAGCCGAACAGATTCATTAGAAAGAATCCTAACATTAGGAAACAGACAAAATGATTTCACTGAAAGCGAAAAAAATGATTTAGCAACAAATAAGAATGCACATTATGTGGAACTAATACGCAATATATCTGAAAAAGACTTATTACCTGGCATAGAATCATTTTTAAAGCAAATTAAAGAAGCTGGTATTAAAATTTCAATGGCATCTGCTTCAAAAAATGCGTTAATGGTCGTTAAAGCTTTAGGTATTATTGATTATTTTGACCATATCGTTGATGCTGCAACAGTCATTAATTCTAAGCCAGATCCAGAAGTATTTTTAAAAGCTGCCGAAGCAGTTTCTGCTAAACCTGAGAACTGCATCGGTGTTGAAGACGCAGCAGCTGGTGTAGACGCAATTAACTCAGCTAATATGTACTCAGTTGCGATTGGAGATGCAACAATTTTAGGCCATGCTAATCTAGTTTTATCATCAACTGAAGAATTAGAACTTAATCGTATTATTGATAAGTATTTAACAGTTTAATACCTTGAAATTTATTATATAAAAGTAACATTTTGATTAATTAATAATAAAAAAACGAAAACC
>NZ_NTZO01000134.1 GCF_002559405.1 Bacillus sp. AFS001701
CGTCCCCCTCCACCATTTATTGTTGGGCTATAGCCAAGCGGTAAGGCAACGGATTTTGATTCCGTCATGCCCTGGTTCGAATCCAGGTAGCCCAGCCATTTTTTTATTTTTTCGTAATTTTATTACGAGCCATTAGCTCAGTAGGTAGAGCATCTGACTTTTAATCAGAGGGTCGAAGGTTCGAATCCTTCATGGCTCACTCTTTTTTTTTATGTGCGGAAGTAGTTCAGTGGTAGAATACAACCTTGCCAAGGTTGGGGTCGCGGGTTCGAGCCCCGTCTTCCGCTCCATTCGCATATACATAAATAGTGGGGCCTTAGCTCAGCTGGGAGAGCGCCTGCCTTGCACGCAGGAGGTCAGCGGTTCGATCCCGCTAGGCTCCACCAATATACATAAAGTTAAACCTTAGTCATTTGACTAAGGTTTTTTGTTGTATATAATCATATGATATAGTAATTCAAAAGCTAAAAATGCATATGTATACAAAAAAATGTCGAGTTGACCCATTTGTTTCAAAAGATTTAAACTATTAATATAATTAATAACTTTAACAGTCAAAAAATTATATTTTTTAAAAATTAAGTAAGCGTTTTCTTTTATGAATTCAATAGATGGGGGAAATAAAAATGTTAAAAGATATTTCAATTATTGGAGTACCACTAGATTTAGGACAAACTAGACGTGGAGTAGATATGGGGCCAAGTGCAATTAGATATGCACAATTACACGAACGTATTGAAAGAATGTCTTATCAAGTAGAAGACTTAGGCGATATTTTAGTAGAACGTACACCAGTTAAAGAAGATAATTCAGAACATAATTTAAAGAACTTAAAATCTGTAAAAGAAACATGTGAAAAGCTTGCTGCTGAAGTAGATGAAGTTATTAAAAGAAACAGAATGCCACTAGTACTTGGCGGTGATCATAGTATTGCAATCGGTACATTAGCAGGTGTATCAAAACATTATAATAATCTAGGATTAATTTGGTTTGATGCACATGGAGATTTAAATACTGCTGAAACATCTCCTTCTGGTAATATTCATGGTATGTCATTAGCTGTTTCTTTAGGTCATGGCCACGATTTATTAACGAAAATAGGTGGTTACTTCCCTAAAGTAAAACCAGAGAACGTGATCATTATTGGCGCACGTGATCTTGATGAAGGCGAAAGAGCAATTATTAAAGAATTAGGAATTAAAGTTTATACAATGCATGAAATTGATAAATTAGGAATGACAAAAGTAATGGAAGAAAGCATTGACCACTTAAAAGGGTGTGACGGTGTACACTTATCATTAGATCTTGATGGTCTAGATCCAATTCACGTTCCTGGAGTGGGCACACCAGTTCCTGGAGGAATCACTTATAGAGAAGGTCACTTAGCAATGGAAATGTTATCTGATGCTGATATCATTACTTCAATTGAATTCGTAGAAGTTAATCCAATTTTAGACGAAAGAAATAGAACAGCAATCGTAGCCGTTGCATTAATAGGCTCATTATTAGGTGAGAAGTTACTTTAATTATTAAATAAAATTCACTAAAGAGAGATTAAAGTTGCGTAGTCAATGTTCAAACAAATTTTGGCTTACAAATTGATTACTAAGCTTAGATATTAATTGACCCACAAACTGATTCATAAACAACTGTTAGATTACACTAAGTAAAGGGTATTTGATTTGGTTTTTAATGCAGACTTTTTTTATGAATAAGTTGATTGGAACAAAAAGGATGCTCGACTCCTATGGGATAAGCGGGAAGGCTAAGACCCCGCAGGCTCGCCGAGGAGGCGAAAGAATCTCGCCCCATGGAAAGCGAGCATCCTGAAGTGGAAATCAACATCAATCTACTCCCTTTACGAAAATTTTCTAATTAATTGACTAGGTTGGTTTTCAACTACATGAAGCTAGCATTCGCTAGCTTTTTTGTTTTTATCAAAAACTCTGCGGAACTGTCCTTCAAAATATAAATGGATTGTTGCTTATTCTCCTATTAATATAAAGAGCCATCATATATAATTCTGTAATTTTGTTTAATATAACTAAAATAGTCGTTAAAGTATTGTTAATATAATTAATAACTCACAAATTTTGTGTATTGCAAAAATATGGTATAATACTCAAGATACAGTTTTATTCTATAGAATTTGGAGGGTAAAAGATGCCTTCTTTACATATAAATTTTTTACAGTATTTACAGAATGGATTAGATATCCTAATAGTCTGGTTTGTTATATATAGATTAATTATCATTATTCAAGGGACGAAGGCAGTCCAACTCTTAAAAGGTGTTACAATCATAATTGTTGTAAAAGTATTAAGCAGCCTATTTGGCTTGCATACTTTACAATTTTTAATGGATCAAGCATTAACATGGGGATTCTTGGCGGTTATTATTATCTTTCAACCAGAATTAAGGAGAGCACTAGAACAGCTTGGACGGGGCCGTTTCTTCTCTAGAACGGCAGGTAGTGGGATTAATGACCGAAATGATATTGTTGAGAACATTGCAAAAGCCACTGAATACATGGCTAAACGAAGAATAGGCGCACTTATATCATTTGAGAGACAAACAGGTATGGGTGACTATATAGAGTCCGGTATTCGTATGAATGCTAATTTATCATCAGAATTATTGATTAATATCTTTATACCAAATACACCACTACATGACGGAGCGGTAATTATACAAGGTGAAAAGATTACAGCAGCAGCCTGTTATTTACCTTTGTCTGAAAGTGCATTTATTTCAAAGGAATTAGGAACGAGACATCGAGCTGCAGTTGGTATCAGTGAAGTTACTGACAGTATTACAATTGTCGTTTCCGAGGAAACAGGTGCTGTTTCAGTAGCAAGGAATGGAAATCTATATAGAGAATTATCAAAAGACGAGCTTATAAATTTATTAAATACTGAACTAAAATCACCAGAAGAGTCCACTACATCTAAATGGAATTGGAAGGTGAAACGTAATGGATAATTTTATGGATAATCGTTGGATATTAAGAGGAATTGCTTTATTAGTAACATTATTACTTTTCATGTCTGTCAATCTAGTTCCACAATCAAGTACATCGGGATTAGGAGACATACCGTTTGTTAATAATAAAGAATTAGTGCGAGATGTACCAGTAACACCTATTTACGATCAGCGCAATCTAATTGTAACTGGAATTCCAAAGAATGTTTCTGTGCAATTAGATGGACCTAATAGTATTGTAAAAACTGCTGAAATGAAGAAGGATTTTGAAGTATATTTGGATCTAACTTCTTATGCTTTGGGTACATATGAAGTTCCTTTAAAAATTAGAAATATTTCAGATAAAATAAAGGCAACTATTAAACCAAGAACAGTTAGAGTAACAATTAATGAAAAAATTGAAAAAGCAGTTTCAGTTAAAGTTGTTTATCTAAATGAAAAAAAGATTAAACATGGCTACAAGGCAGAGAATGCAATTGTTAAACCAGGTTTAGTGACAATAGTAGGATCAAGAGATGAAGTGTCACAAGTGGCATATGCAAGTGTTGGTGTGGATGTTACTGATGCGAATCAGACATTTAGCCAGGTGTTACCAGTTAGATTATACAATAAAAAAGGTGTTCAACTGCCGTTCACTACAAGTCCAAGAAAAGTTGAAGTAACTGTTCCTATTGTTTCTGAAAGTGCTAGCTTCCCGATTAAGTTAGTGCAAACAGGAACACTTAAGGATGGTTTAAAACTAAGTAGTCTTGCTAGTAAAGTTGATGCAGTAAGAATTTATGCGTCTAAAGATTGGTTGGACAAGTTTAACGGTCCTATAGAAGTGCCAGTTGACATATCTTCATTTAATCAAAGTGGTACATATGAAGTTAATGTACCTACTCCAAATGGAGCATTTAGAGTTGACTCTAGCACGATTAATGTAGACGTTAATTTTGATCAAGAAACGGAAAAGAAATTTAGTAATATCCCTATTAATTTAGTGGGTGAAAATAATCAATTTGAATATAAGTTTACTAAGCCTCCGTTAGGAAAAGTAGTAGTTACTGCCAAGGGATTTAAGGAAGACTTGGATGCGATTAATCCAAGCGATTTAAATATTACAGCAAAAGTTAGTGGACTAGATCCAGGAACTAGAGACGTAGCGCTTACTATTACCGGCCCAAAAGGAGTTATATATAGTTTAGAGTTTGATACAATAACGATTGAAATTACTGATAAAAAATCTGCTCAAACTGATGAAAATGAGAATTCAGGCGATGTAGGACAGTCATCGAATTAGAAGGAGAGTTAAAATGGGTAAATATTTTGGTACTGATGGTGTACGAGGAGTTGCTAATAAAGAGTTAACTCCTGAATTAGCATATAAAATTGGACGCTGTGGCGGTTATGTATTAACTAAAAACAATGTCAAACCTAAAATAATTGTTGGGCGTGACACACGTGTATCAGGACATATGCTTGAAGGAGCACTAGTTGCAGGTTTATTATCAATTGGTGCTGAAGTTATGAGATTAGGTGTTATTTCTACTCCAGGTGTTGCCTATTTAACAAAAGCACTAGGTGCACAAGCGGGTGTTATGATTTCAGCTTCGCACAATCCTGTTGCAGATAATGGGATTAAGTTTTTTGGTCCAGACGGTTTTAAATTGTTGGATGAGCAAGAAGATGAAATTGAAGAGTTGATGGATGCAGAAGTTGATCGTCTACCAAGACCAACTGGAAATGATTTATGTCAAGTTAGTGATTATTTTGAAGGTGGTCAAAAATACCTACAATTCCTTAAAAACACAATTGATGAAGATTTCTCTGGCCTATTAGTTGCTCTAGATTGTGCACACGGTGCCACTTCTTCATTAGCGCCATATTTATTCGCAGATTTAGAAGCAGATATTGTTACAATGGGAACGAATCCTAATGGATTTAATATAAACGATGGTGTAGGTTCTACACATCCTGAAGCTTTAGCAGCTCTTGTAAAGGAAAAAGGTGCTGACATCGGTTTATCATTCGATGGTGATGGAGATCGTCTAATTGCAATCGATGAAAATGGTGAAATCGTTGATGGTGACCAAATAATGTATATTTGTGCAAAATATTTAAATGAAAAAGGTCGTCTAAAACAAAACACAATTGTATCAACTGTTATGAGTAACTTAGGCTTCTACAAAGCAGTAGAAACGAATGGGATGAAAAGTGCAGTTACAGGTGTTGGAGATCGCTATGTAATGGAAGAGATGAGAAAGAATGGCTTTAATCTTGGCGGTGAGCAATCTGGCCACATCATCTTTTTAGATCATATTACGACTGGTGATGGTATGTTAAGCGCGATTCAGCTCGTAAGTATTGTTAAAGAAACAGGTAAAACTTTATCACAATTAGCTGGAGAAATGAAAAAGTATCCACAATTATTAATTAATGTGCGTGTTACAGATAAAAATGAAGCACTTAATAACGAACGTATTAAAAAAATCATTTCAGAAGTAGAAGAAGAAATGAACGGCAATGGTCGTATTTTAGTTCGTCCTTCTGGTACTGAGCCACTTATTCGTGTAATGGCTGAGGCTCCTTCTGAGGCAGAATGTAAACAATATGTTGAACGTATTGTTGCTGTTGTAAAAGAAGAAGTTGGAGAATAATATAAATTAAAAAAATATGCATTGATGAGCACTTTTGTGTAAGTCTATGCATATTTTTGTTATATACAGCTATTCTATAACTTATTTCAACATATTTTTGTTGACCATTTTAAATATAGTATAGTATAGTTGTTTTATTGTTTTCCTAACAGGGAAGGAGTATAGAAATAATAAAGTATTACAAAAGCGCCAGAACTACACTAGACGTGAATGTGTAGTTGACGAGGTGGAGTTTTATCGAAGTTTCGGCGGATGACTCCCGGTTGCTGTATCACAACCGAAATTATTTATGTAAAACACATGGGTGACTGTGTGCACAAACGTAAATAATCTGATACACCGTTTAAAACAAAAAAATGAACTCGCTAATGAGCGGAATATGAAAGGTAGGTGGATATTGCTTGTAAGTCCTCTACCATTATTAAACATGACGAGGGAATAGAATATTATATAGTTAAACGGTTAGGAAAACAGCGTTCCATTCCTATACATTTTGTATGTCTTGTTTTAGGACTTACTAAGCAATAGTTAATTATGTGTGGAATCGTTGGATATATTGGAAATGATAATGCGAAAGAAATTTTATTAAAAGGTTTAGAGAAATTAGAGTATCGTGGTTACGATTCTGCTGGGATTTCTCTTTTAACTGAAAAAGGTGTAGAAGTTTATAAAGAAAAAGGTAGAATTGCAGTTTTACGTAAATCAATCCCTACAAAAACGGACGGAAACGTTGGAATTGGTCATACAAGATGGGCAACACATGGTGCTCCAAGTAAACGCAATGCGCATCCTCACCAAAGCTCTACTGAGCGTTTTACACTTGTTCATAATGGCGTTATCGAGAACGATGTACAATTAAAAAACGATTATTTAAATGATATTGAATTTACAAGTGATACAGATACTGAAGTAATTGTTCAGTTAGTTGAACTACACATTAAAAAAGGTTTATCTGTGCTTGATGCTTTTAGAGAAACACTTAAGCTTCTTAAAGGTTCTTATGCAATTGCATTATTAGATAAACAAAACGATGACGTGATTTATGTAGCGAAAAACAAAAGTCCATTACTAGTAGGTGTTGGGGAAGAGTTTAATGTTATTGCATCTGATGCGATGGCAATGTTACAAATTACTGATCAATTTATTGAATTAATGGATAAAGAGGTTATTTTAGTTACTAAAGATCATGTTCAATTAATGGACCTTAACGGAAATGTTAAAGAACGTTCTCCATATACTGCAGAAATTGATGCTAGCGATATCGAAAAAGGAACTTACCCTCATTTCATGTTAAAAGAAACAGATGAGCAACCTTTAGTAATCCGTAATATTATCCAAAAGTACCAAGATGAAAACGGCGAGCTTGTAATCGACTCAGAAATTAAAGCGGCTTTAGCAGAAGCTGACAGATTATATATTGTTGCTTGTGGAACTAGTTATCATGCTGGTCTTGTTGGAAAACAATTTATTGAAAAAATGGCGGGAGTACCTGTAGAAGTACATGTTGCAAGTGAATTCTCTTACAATATGCCACTGCTTTCAGAAAAACCATTATTCATTTATATTTCACAAAGCGGTGAAACTGCTGATAGTAGAGCATGTCTAGTACAAACAAATAAATTAGGTCATAAAGCAATTACACTTACAAACGTTCCAGGATCAACATTATCACGTGAGGCTGATTTCACTCTTCCTTTACACGCAGGTCCTGAAATCGCTGTTGCATCAACGAAAGCTTACACTGCACAATTAGCAGTACTTGCAATTGTTGCAAATGCTCTTGCAAAAGAAAAAGGAAAAACAGTTAACTTTAACCTAGTTAAAGAACTTGGAATTGTAGCAAATGCAATGGAATCAATTACAAACCAAAAAGAAGAGTTTGAAAAAATTGCTACAGAATATTTAGCTACAACTCGTAATGCATTCTTCATCGGTCGTAACGTAGATTACTTCGTTTGCTTAGAAGGCGCATTAAAACTAAAAGAAATTTCTTACATCCAAGCAGAAGGATTTGCTGGTGGAGAGTTAAAACACGGTACAATTGCTCTAATCGAAGAAGGGACACCAATCTTCGCATTAGCAACACAAGAATCAGTAAACTTAAACATTCGTGGAAATGTAAAAGAAGTTGTTGCTCGTGGTGCTAACCCTTGTATCATTTCTATGGAAGGATTAAATATGGAAGGCGATCGCTTCATTTTACCAAAAGTACAAGAAGAACTATCTCCAATCCTTTCAGTCGTACCATTACAATTAATTTCTTACTATGCTGCTTTACATCGTGGTTGTGATGTTGATAAACCACGTAATCTTGCAAAATCAGTTACTGTTGAATAATCAAATTAGTAATCTTAAAGTTTATTAAAAAACAGATTTGAAAATAAAAACTGAGCAGGGAGTGTAAAATGATGACCAAATTTAACGATGAAAATATCATCCCTACAAAAGACGATTTTCACGTTAGTGAAGTTGATGAGCGTGTTGTAATAAGAAAACCAATTAAATAACTTTCAATATAAAATACAGGGGACTAGTGGTGACAGCCATTAGTCCTTTTTTATTTTGAACATGATAATACATACAAGCTAAACTTCTGAAGTTTTATAAAAACAAACATTTAACAAAACTAAGAATAAACTAAGATCAATCAATCCATCTTAATAATATGGGAATATTCGGATTTGAATTCTAAGCAGGAGTGAAAAATGATGATAAAAATGTACGATGAAAACTTCATTCCAACAAAAGATGACTTTCATGTTAGTGAAGTTGATGAACGTGTTGTAATAAGAAAACCAAATCAGGTTGATCCTGATCTTTAATAGAAGAGAGGCTAAGTTGAAATCTAAATTTTCAGCAGCCTCTTTTTTGTTGCTAAACCGAATGCATTTGAAGTACTTAACTTTAAACCTATACAAGAACAAGTATCGGGCGGTGTTTTGAATTCATATTTTGATTTTAGTAGAACTGAATCGCCATACATAGATCCAGTTTGTCTTTTCGACGCAGATAGGAGAGAAACAGAAGACGGAATAAATATCGTCATGCCTATAATTGAATCAAATAAAAAAGATTTATTAGTGGATCGAATAGCATTATTTGATAAGAGTAAAATGATTATGGAGCTCAGTCCAAGTGAATCAGAAACCTATCGACTTATGACGACTGGAATTTACGATGAAAGCTTAAAGGTCAAAAACAAGAAAGTTATGCTTGTAATGAATTTAGAAAAAGGGAAGGCAAATTACAAATTAAAACATCAAAATAAAAATATAGTTGCCAATTATACGATTAAGGTGAGAGCGGTTATAGAAGAAAAGATCGATGGCTTGGATTCGATCAAAGAAAGTGACATATCAGAACTAAATAAGCAATTGGACCTAGGAGGAGCGGTCCAGCTAGTTCTTTCGAATAAAGAAAATGAACTATGTATCCAAGTAACAGATACAGGTATTGGGATTAAACCGGAAGACCATGCCCGAATATTTGACCGTTTTTATCGATCCGATAAATCAAGATCTAGACAAATTGGTAGCCATGGTTTAGGCTTGGCGATTGCAAAATGGATCGTGGAAATTCATAATGGAACTATTCAAGTAAATAGTGAAGTTGGAAAAGGAAGTACGTTTACTATTCAAATCCCAACTTCTAATAATAGTAAAAAGGCATAAGCAAGAGTAGAATAACCATTACAAAGAAGTAAAAAATATAAAAGGTTAAATTTGAATGGAGTCGTTTCCAATTGTTATTTACGAACAATTGCTGGAATTGAAAATCCATTTTTCCTAAAAGAGAGGAATGTTGACGTTGAAAATTGCTTTCATTGCACACGATCAAAAGAAAAAAGAATTAGTAAATTTTGCGATGGCATATGAATCTATTTTATCTAAACATGAATTATATTCAACAGGAACAACGGGAACAAAAATAATGGAAAATACAAATTTAAAAATACACCGATTTAATTCTGGACCGCTTGGGGGAGATCAGGAAATCGGTGCCTTAATAGCTAAGAATTTGATGGATATTGTTATCTTCTTTCGCGATCCACTTACAGCGCAACCGCATGAACCAGATATTTTGGCTTTAATTCGTTTATGTGATGTTTACTCAATCCCTTTAGCAACAAACATGGGTACAGCAGAAATTTTAATTCATGGTCTAGAGCGAGGGGACTTAAAGTGGAGAAACATCGTACATGATAAACAAATTCGAGAAAGATAAGCAAAAAATCCTAAAAAAGATGTAGTAATCGAATAATTACCTTTGATGAAGGAAAAAGTAATTCTAGTTTAGTTGAAAAGGAGGTTTATGATGGATAATCAAGAATTTGGACATACACATGATACAGGTGAAACAGTAAAGATTACGGGCTACTATACTGATAAAGACGGGGAGCATATCGAATTACAAGCGGGACAAAAATTCCCTAATTGCCCTTCATCAGGAAAGCCAACTAAATGGAGACATGGACGTTAAAACTAGATACTAAAGTAAAAAAGATTGTACTTAAATACATAGTACAATCTTTTTTTTATTGTACTGATACGCTATACATTAGTCCAAGATACATTGTAAACAAAAAGCAAAGACTAAATGCAATTGGTAGCATGATTTTTGTCTTTTTCATAAAGCTAATGACTAATAACACTAGGAAGATGATCGACATACTTATTAACATCATTCCTTCTATCGTAAAAGTAAAAGCTATTCTAATAGGTAAAGTAATATCAATCCCCATAATCCATTCAATCCATTTAGAAGGACCCTCATTTTGTAAAGTTAGACTTATATTATGCGGTGGAGATTTAGTACCCATAATAGCTGTAAAAAAGAACACAATTATGATGGTAAAATACTCTGCTT
This sequence comes from Bacillus sp. AFS001701, assembly GCF_002559405.1. Taxonomy (GTDB): domain Bacteria; phylum Bacillota; class Bacilli; order Bacillales; family Bacillaceae_G; genus Gottfriedia. The sequence goes on from NZ_NTZO01000134.1 coordinate 10,488, forward strand.
TTAACCAACTACGAATATTACTCGTAGGGACTTCAGCGGACTTTCTCATTAGTACACCATTGAAAAAAGCAAAAAACAATACTGGAATGATGCTGATGTGCTTCAAGACTAACATCTGTCCATAAGGAAGTAACCAAGCATTCGTATAGTCTTTCAATTTAACGACTTCTAGCATTAAGACTACACCACTAATAAAAATAATAACAACACACATGATGGCTAAAGGTGTAAACCATTTCAAGAATCTACCATAGTTATTAATGTCCTTAGCTAGCCAAGTGACATTAAATAGAATTCCACTCCAAATAGAAACCATTAGAAGATGACTACTTTGAAAGATAAAACCCGTCCAAAAGTTCATAGAGGTTATATGCCCTGCAAAACCGATACTTAAAATCATCATGAATAACCAAAAGAAATTAAAAAACTTTTTGCCATCGCTATAAATATTAATGACAAGCATAATGGCAAACATACTCGAGTAAATCCATGCATTACCTACAGCAGTTTTTATGAAAACAGAATAAATGGCTGTTTTAAGATGAACATCATCTAGGAAAAAAGTAATAACTCGAATAGCAGGAAATAGTGAAAAGAATAATATGCCGATAATAACCAAATAAACAGTACCTTTCGAAATGCTGATTGTTGGTTTTTTATCTGACGGTACAAAATCTAATAAAAACTTTCCTGCTAATATCGAATAAAGGATATATGTTATGAACTCCGTGATTGGAACGATATAACTCATTTTCTATTCCAAAGAACAACTCCACCAACCATTAACGCGATTCCAAATAGCCCGATTGCAATTAATGGAATAAGATATTTAGATTTTTCTTTTTTAGGAGTAGCTTCTTTTTGTTTTTCTTTAGTTGGGGTTTGATCCTTAACTGCTTTGTCAGTCGTTTTAGTTTCAGCTTGCTTTAATTGTACTTTAAAAGGAATTTGACCTGTTACTGGATGACCATCTTCACTTACTACTTTCCACTCAATCTTATAATCACCATTTTCTATACCATTTGGTAGATCAGCGATTAATTTATTACTTTTAATAGAAACATTTGTAACAGCAGTAGCAGTTCCAGCTTTATATAATTTGATAGTACCTAATTGCTCAAGAGCCTCTTCAAATTCAAGCGTAATTTGTTTCATTGGTTCAGTGATGACTTGCCCATTTGATGGATTAGAAGAAACAAGCTTAGTATGCGCACTCGCCATAGTTGGGAATAAAAATAGCAGTAAAATAATGATTGATAAACCTTTTTTCATATAAATCTCCTTCTTATGTAAAAATTTATGCTTAATTTAATAT
>NZ_NTZO01000135.1 GCF_002559405.1 Bacillus sp. AFS001701
CTTGTACACTTTCGACAAAAATTGATTTTATTCTTGAATTTATGACATATTTATGATAAATTTAATTACAAGTTCATTAAAAACCTACTAAATACGTATTCCATTTGTATTAGTAGTTTAGCACTTATAACTTGATAACAACGCAGTGTATTGATTCATTCGAAGAACGATACATTGCGTTTTTTTATATTAAAAAGTCTATTATTAAAGGCTTTTGTGACATAATTAGATAAAGAAATAATTTTCTGACTAGAATAGAAAATATAATTTGTAAATTAACAGGCAGTTAGGTGATTCTTGTGAATATAAAAGAATTTCAAAAAGAATTGATTTCATATAGTAAAGAAATTGGTATAGATAAGATTGGATTTACGACTGTTGATCCATTTTTAACATTAAAAAATCGTCTATATAGGCAGCAGGAATTAAATTATCAATCGGGTTTTGAGACAAAGGATATTGAACGAAGAGTAGATGCAAGAAAAATTATGACAGAAGCTAATTCAATTATTGCAATTGCTCTAGCATATCCATCTAAGTTAAAAAATCCTCCTAAGAGTAAAAAAGGATCTACAAGAGGAATTTTTTGTAGGGCCTCATGGGGGGAAGATTACCATGTAGTTGTAAAAAAGAAATTACTGCAGCTTGAGTCATTTATTTTATTACATTATCCAAATGCAAAGGTTCAGTCAATGGTCGATACTGGTGAGCTAGTAGATCGAGCTGTGGCTGAGCGAGCAGGTATAGGTTGGAGTGCTAAAAATTGTTCAATTATTACGCCAGAATTCGGTTCTTATGTGTATTTAGGGGAGATGATTACCTCATTACCTTTTGAACCAGATTCGCCTATTGAGGAACAGTGTGGAGAGTGTACAAAATGCCTTGATGTTTGTCCGACAAGTGCGATTGTTTCTCCAGGTCAATTAAATGCTAAAAATTGTATTGCTTTTTTAACACAATCAAAAGAGATGATTCCTGTTGAGTTCCGAAAAGAGCTGGGAAATCGTATATATGGATGCGATACATGTCAGACAATTTGTCCTAAAAATAAAGGAATTAATTTTACTTATCATACTGAGATGGAACCTGATCCAGAAACTGTAAAACCTTTATTACGCTCTGTATTAAAGGTAAGTAACAGAGAGTTTAAAAGTCAGTTTGGCCAAATGTCTGGGTCTTGGAGAGGAAAGAACCCTATTCAGCGAAATGCCATCATTGCTTTAGCACATTTTAAAGATGAATCGGCATTAGATGATTTAAAGGAATTAGCGAAAAAAGATGCAAGACCAGTAATTAGAGGTACAGCTATTTGGGCTATTTTTGAGATTGAGGGAAAGAGCAGTACACCATTTATTGAAAGTTGTTTGCAAAAAGAGCAAGACGAGATTGTATTAAATGAAATTAATGCTGTTCTATCAAAGTAAGCAATATTGAGTGGTATAATCTCTAATTTTTCAACATCGTATAGAATAAGAATATATGTTGAAAAGGGGGATTATCTTGTTTAATCGTGAACTTTTAGAGTGTTATTTTAAAGAACGATTACAACTTTATTTTGGTGAAGGACATCGAAGTCATCCTGTTCAAGAAAAAGAATATCAGGCAATCAAGCGTAAAGTTGAATTATATAATAAACGTAATATTTCATTAGTGAAAGTATATGGAGATCTTGATGTAAATAATATTTGGACTAATCAGGACGTAACGTATATAAATTATACATTCCATACGCGATATTTTTTAAAGCAAACTGATTTATATTTTGAAGAGGATCAACATGAAAGACAGATCGCGATTGAAAATAATGAGATTTTATATGACATACCATTCCCAATCGATAATCAAGTTGAAAATTTTGAACTTGAGGAAGACGAACTAGGTGAAAATGAATCATTGGATCGAAATAACAGATATAACCGATTTAATGCTGTTAAATATGCTGAAACCTGGTGGGATGGCCATAATAAAGAATATCCATTGTATGCAAATGATTGTACTAATTTTATTTCTCAATGTTTAAGAGCTGGAGGTATTCGAATGGTTGGAATGCCAAAACCAGGGACAGGATGGTGGTATAGAAATCATTCTAATAGTAGTTATAGCTGGAGAGTTGCTCATGCATTAAGAAGATTTTTACCTTCGCCTAAAACTGGAATTAAAGCAGAAGAGGTGCCTTCTCCAAAAGATCTTTCATTGGGGGATATTATCGTATATGATTTCGAAGGTGATGGAGTATGGAATCATTGTACGATCGTTGTTGCTAAGGATGAAAATGGTGAACCGTTAGTGAATGCACATACTGTAAATAGCCGTAAAAGATATTGGTCATACTATGATTCTTCTGCTTTTACGGAGAATATTAAGTATAAGTTTTTTCACTTCGTTGATGACTTTTCTAACCCTCCAATGGAATAATACCTTATTAATTACGAATTTGGTATAATATAAAGCATTGAAACAATATAGAGGTGAAAAAGATGGGAATACACGTTGTATTATATCAACCACAAATTCCAGCAAATACAGGAAATATTGCACGTACTTGTGCAGGAACAGATACAAGTTTGCATTTAATCCGTCCGTTAGGTTTTTCAACTGATGATAAAATGTTAAAAAGAGCTGGTCTTGATTATTGGGAGCATGTAGATATACATTATCATGATTCATTGGACGATTTATTTGATAAATATAAAGACGGGAAATTTTACTTTATAACTAAATTTGGGGAAAAAACATATTCAAACTTTGACTATACAAATTTAGATGAAGAGATTTTCTTTGTATTTGGTAGAGAAACAACAGGGCTTCCGAAAGAGTTAATTGAAAAAAATATGGAAACTTGCTTACGTATACCAATGACGGATCATATTAGATCACTAAATTTATCAAATACAGCTGCAATTTTAATTTACGAAGCTTTACGTCAGCAAGATTTCCGTGAGTTGCTAAAGGTAAAGGATTATTCTAAATAATAAAAGTCACCATATAGATGGTGATTTTTTTTTATTAATTAAAGAGTAAGCAAATAAAAAAGATGCTTCCATTAGAACGGTTTAAATAAAATTAAGAACCGCGTTTAGAAGCATCCTTTAAAAAATATTATCTGTTTTTCAGTCCAGGTTTGTCATTATAGCCGCCTGTGAAAATTGCTGCTAAGAATGATGCTGTAACTAATAAAATTAATACTAGTCTCATCAGTATGTATCCTCCCAATTGAAAAATTCCCAACACCCTAAACCTTATTATACAAAAAAAACATAGAAATATGAAAGTAAATTTATGAGAATTGGATTTCGATAAAATATATTTTCCTACTCAAAGATATAGCATGAGTACGGACATCCTTGCATATCCTTTAATAATCTCTCTTACAGATGAGAAGAAGGAGGTACTTGTCCATGGATATTTTAAAGAAACTTGAGCAGCATCGGGACATGGAACAAAGATTGAAATGGGAAGGCACTTTTGCTGAGTATCTTGAAATGTTAAAAGAAGAGCCATTGGTTGCACAAACTGCACATTCACGAATTTATAATATGATTAAAGACGCAGGTATTGAAGAAGTGAATGGTAAAAAAACCTACAGTTTCTTTAATAACAACCTATATGGATTAGAAGAAGCGCTAGAGAGACTCGTGGAAGAATATTTCCATCCTGCTGCCAAGAGATTAGATGTTAAAAAACGTATTCTATTGTTAATGGGCCCTGTAAGTGGTGGTAAATCTACACTAGTAACGATGTTAAAAAGAGGCTTAGAAAATTATTCAAGGTCTGATCAAGGAGCAATCTACGCTATTAAAGGTTGCCCAATGCATGAAGATCCATTGCATTTAATTCCTAACCATTTAAGAGATGATTTTTTCAATGAATATGGAGTTCGAATTGAAGGAAATCTTTCACCTTTAAACTTAATGAGACTTGAACAAGAGTTTGGTGGAAGAATAGAAGATGTTATGGTGGAAAGAGTATTTTTATCAGAGGATCGTCGAGTTGGTATTGGTACTTTTAGCCCTTCTGATCCAAAATCTCAAGATATTGCAGATTTAACAGGAAGTATTGATTTTTCAACAATTGCTCAATTTGGATCAGAATCAGATCCGCGTGCCTACCGGTTTGATGGTGAGTTGAATAAAGCAAACCGTGGAATGATGGAATTCCAAGAGATGTTAAAATGTGATGAAAAGTTTTTATGGCACTTATTATCCCTGACACAGGAAGGAAACTTTAAGGCAGGGCGTTTCGCATTGATTTCTGCGGATGAATTAATCATCGCTCATACGAATGAAACAGAGTACAGATCCTTTATTAATAATAAGAAGAATGAAGCACTTCATTCTCGAATCATCGTAATGCCAATTCCGTATAACTTAAGAGTAAGTGAAGAAGAGAGAATTTATCAAAAAATGATCTCTGAAAGTGATGTTTCAAATGTTCATATTGCTCCACACACTTTACGTGTTGCAGCAATGTTTACAATTCTTACTCGTTTAAAAGAACCAAAACGAGGAGATATTGATTTAGTTAAGAAGATGCGTCTATATGATGGTGAAATGGTAGAAGGCTATAACACTGTTGATTTAGAGGAGCTGAAGAAAGAATATTTAGATGAAGGTATGCATGGTATCGATCCACGATATGTCATTAACCGTATTTCATCTACAATTATTCGAAAAGAGATTCCTTCAATTAATGCTTTGGATGTATTACGCTCATTAAAAGATGGTTTAGATCAACATCCATCTATTTCTAATGAAGATCGTGAGCGTTATATGAATTTTATCTCTATCGCAAGAAAAGAATATGATGATATTGCAAAACAAGAAGTTCAAAAAGCTTTTGTTTATTCATATGAAGAGTCTGCAAAAACACTTATGGATAATTATCTTGATAATGTAGAAGCATATTGCAATAAGAATAAGCTTCGCGATCCTTTAACAGGTGAAGAGATGAATCCAGATGAGAAGTTGATGCGTTCGATTGAAGAACAAATTGGCATCTCTGAGAATGCAAAGAAAGCATTCCGTGAAGAAATACTAATCAGAATCTCTGCATATGCAAGAAAAGGCAAACGTTTTGATTACAATTCACATGAAAGATTAAAAGAAGCAATCCAAAAGAAACTTTTTTCGGATCTGAAGGATGTTGTGAAGATTACGACGTCCACAAAAACTCCTGACGAGCGTCAATTAAAGAAAATCAATGACGTTGTCAGCAGATTAGTTGATGAATATGGTTATAACTCAACATCAGCAAATGAATTATTACGCTATGTAGGCTCATTACTTAACCGATAAATTGTTTAAGCGGCTATCTATTAGATAGCCGTTTTCTTTTGCAATTAAGAACGTTTATCCTATAATGATGATAATGATTAAAAAGAAGGGTGAGGTAGTGTAGATGAAAAGAATTCAACTAGCTGAAAATCTTGAGTTTTCACAAATTATTCACGGATTATGGCGTTTATCTGAATGGAAAATGACATCAGAACAATTAGTTACTTTTATAGAAGAATGTATTGATTTAGGAATTACAACATTTGATCATGCGGATATTTACGGTGGCTATACATGTGAAGAAATTTTTGGAAAGGCTTTAGCACTAAAACCGGAGCTTCGTGAAAAAATCCAAATCGTTACAAAATGTGGAATAAAGTTAAAGTCATCAAAGTTTCCTGAACTTAAAATGAATCATTATGATACTAGTAAAGAGCATATCCTTATGAGTGTTAATAATTCTCTGGAAAATCTACAAACAGATTATATCGATTTACTTTTAATACATAGGCCAAATCCTTTTATGAATCCAAAGGAAATCGCAGAGGCGTTTAATCAACTTCATTCGGAAGGAAAAGTACGTCACTTTGGGGTATCAAACTTTTTACCATCTCAATTTAACGCATTACAAGCATATCTAAACATGCCTTTAGTAACAAATCAAATTGAAGTTTCGCCAATGCAATTAGAGCATTTTGAAAAAGGAACAATTGATTTATTACTTGAAAAAGATATTGCTCCGATGATCTGGTCCCCATTAGCAGGCGGACAAATTTTTACTAGTCAGTCTGAATCAGCGGTAAGAGTTCGAGCGATACTCGAAGAGATTTCTAGTGAAATTGGTGCAAATTCAATCGACGAAGTAATGTACGCATGGCTAATAGCTCACCCCGCTAAAATGATGCCAATCGTAGGGTCTGGTAAAATTGAACGTGTTAAAACAGCAGTTGAGTCTACTAAGTTAAATATGTCAGCGGAACAATGGCTACGAATTTACGTAGCAGGAATGGGGCATAATTTACCATAAATAAAAAAGTGGAAAACTTTTTACTAGTTTTCCACTTTTTTTGTTCTTTTTTAAGTATTGTTACATATAGTTA
>NZ_NTZO01000136.1 GCF_002559405.1 Bacillus sp. AFS001701
AAAAATATGAGATTTTTTTGTTGTAATTTTTTAATACATGCAATATATTTAAGACACACAATTCAAAACAAACAATTCCGATAAGGTTAAGGGAGATTAAAGAATGAATATTAAGAAAATTGGTTTAACATTAGGTTCGTTATTTTTAGCAGCAGGTGTTATGGCAGGTTGCAATACAAATAAAAAAGAAGAAACTGCAAAAGGAAAAGATTTATTAACTCAAGTAAAGGATAGCGGAGAGTTAAAAATTGGTACTGAAGGTACATATGCACCTTTCACGTTCCATGATAAATCTGGTAAATTAACAGGTTTTGATGTTGATTTATCAAATGAAGTTGCAAAACGATTAGGAGTAAAACCAAAATATTTTGAAACTCAATGGGATGCAATGTTTGCAGGTTTAGATGCAAAACGTTTTGATATCATTGCAAATGAAGTTGGTATTAGACCAGATCGTGAGAAAAAATATTATTTCTCTGATCCATATATTACTTCATCAGGTGCATTAGTTGTAAAATCTGATTCAAAAGTTAACTCATTTGATGGAATTAAAGGCTTAAATGCTGCTCAATCTTTAACAAGTAATTATGGTGATTTAGCTAAGAAATATGGAGCTAAATTAGTTGGAGTAGAAGGATTTAGCCAAGCAATTCAATTAATTGAAACTGGCCGTGCAGATGTAACGATTAACGATAAATTATCTATTCAAAACTATTTAAATGAAACTGGCGACAATAAAGTTAAAATTGCAGCTTTAGAAAACGATGCTTCTAATAGTGGATTTATGTTCCGTAAAGATGATGATTCATTAGTAAAAGCAGTGAACAAAGCACTTGCAGATATGAAAAAAGACGGGAAGTATGATGAAATAGTACAAAAATGGTTCGGTAAAGATGGACTTAAATAATATACTCAGCCCAGAGTGGATGGACAATTTAACCATTGCGAAGGATTCTTTCCTTCCAATGGTTAAAACTGCTTTAATAGGTACTATTCCATTAACAATTATAACATTTGTAGTAGGTCTTGTTTTAGCATTTATTACCGCACTTTTCCGTCTGTCAGGTAATAAATTCTTAAATGGTGTAGCCAAATTTTATGTTTCAATCATTAGAGGGACACCGCTTTTAGTACAATTATTTATTATTTTTTATGGTTTACCTACAATACATGTAACAATTTCACCTTATATTTCTGCAATTATTGGATTTTCATTAAGTGTTGGTGCTTATGCATCTGAAATTATTAGAGGATCTATCCAGTCGATTGATAAGGGGCAATGGGAAGCTGCTTATTCGATTGGTATGACATATAATCAAACATTAAAACGAATTATTATTCCTCAAGCGGCTAGAGTTTCATTACCGCCGTTATCAAATACTTTTATTAGTTTAGTAAAAGACACTTCTTTAGCTTCATTAATTTTAGTAACTGAAATGTTTAGAACAGCCCAGGAAATAGCTGCAACGAACTATAAATTTTTAGTCGTTTATATAGAAGCTGCATTCATCTATTGGATAATTTGCTTCTTCCTTTCAGTCATTCAAGGTCGATTAGAAGCTCGCGTTGAACGCTATGTTGCTAAGTAATGGAGGAAGAACATATGATAAAACTAGAAAATATTAAAAAAAGTTTTGGTGAATTAGAAGTATTAAAAGATGTTAGCTTAAATGTAGAAAAAGGTACGGTTACTGCTATTATCGGCCCTTCTGGTTCTGGGAAAACGACATTTTTAAGATGTATTAATGTTTTAGAGCATCCGACAGATGGGAAGATAACAATTGATGAACAGACATTAGATTTCTCTAATAAAGTTACGAAAAAAGAAATTATTTCTTTAAGAAGTAAAACAGGTATGGTGTTTCAACAACATCATTTATTTCCTCACTTAACAGCGTTAGAAAATGTAATGGAAGGTTTAGTAACTGTACAAAAAATAAAAAAAGATGTTGCAAAAAAGAAAGCAATTGACTTACTTACTAAAGTAGGATTAGAAGAGAAAATAAATTTATTACCACATCAACTTTCAGGTGGTCAGCAACAGCGTGTGGGGATAGCTAGAGCGTTAGCCTTAGAACCAACAGTCATTTTATTTGATGAACCAACTTCGGCATTAGATCCAGAGCTTGTACAAGAAGTTCTAAAGGTAATGAAGGAGTTAGCAGAAGAAGGAATGACAATGATTGTCGTTACACATGAAATGAAATTTGCTCGAGATGTAGCAGATGAAGTCATTTTTATGGACGGTGGTTATATTGTTGAACAAGGTCATCCTAGAGATGTTTTAGAGCATCCTAAACATGGAAGAACAAAACAATTTTTACAATTAATACAATAATTTTTAAGATAAAATATTTTACAATATAGTGTAGAAAACTAGTACTAGATGTTGATCTAGTGCTTTTTTTATGTGGAAAACGCGGAAAAACAAACTAAATTGTTTTTTCCAAAATTTACATTAGCTACACATACATATGTTAATCCATTAGAGTCATACTATCATTACACTACTTAAGGAGGTGAAAACACATGGCAAACAACAACAGCGGAAACAGCAACAACTTAGTAGTACCTGGTGCTCAATCAGCATTAGATGCAATGAAGTATGAAATCGCTTCTGAGTTTGGAGTAAACTTAGGTCCTGATACTACAGCTCGTGCTAACGGTTCTGTAGGTGGTGAAATCACTAAACGTTTAGTTCAAATGGCTGAACAAAGCTTAGGTGGTTTCTCAAAATAATATCTATGGCTAATAAGGGATGGAGATTAATCTCCATCCTTTCTTAATGAAGTAAATGAAATTGGAGTGAGCTTTTTATGGATGGTATTTGTCCACTGTGCAATGGAATTGAGCATTATAAACTAATATGTCCTATTTGTGAAAATCATTGTGAAGATAAAGGCAGAGCTGTTGATTACGAAGATAAATATAGTCCATATTTAGATTATGACATTTCAGCAAAAGCTGATGGATTAACTGAGCATAATTCAAATCAGTATTGTACGCATATGTTTAATTGCCCGGATTGTAACGAAGGCTTTCTTAAAATTATTGAGAAAATAAAATAACGCAGTACCAATTAAAATGGTACCGCGTTATTTTATGTTTAATTCATTATAGAATTATCGAATACGAGATTCAGTTTCTTTATCAAAGAAATGAACTTTGTTCATATCTACTGCTAATTTGATTATTTGACCATGTGTAAATGTTGAACGTGCATCTAATCTCGCTACTAATGTATTTCCTTCAAAGTTAGTATAAAGCATTGATTCTGCTCCTAAAAGCTCAGCTACTTCAATTTTTAAATCAAGAACTGTACCTTGAGATGCTTCGATAAATACTGGTTCGTCATGTAAATCTTCAGGACGTACACCTAAAATAACTTCTTTTCCAACATATCCATTATCACGTAATGTTTTCATTTTTCCTTCAGGTATAGCAACTTTTTTGCTGCCTAAGTTAAAGTGACCATCTTCAACCTTACCAGAAACAAAGTTCATTGCAGGTGAACCAATAAATCCACCAACGAATACGTTTTCAGGGCGATCATAAACTTCCTTTGGTGTACCTACTTGTTGAATAATACCATCTTTCATTACTACTAAACGTGTAGCCATTGTCATTGCTTCTGTTTGATCGTGTGTTACATAAATAGTTGTCGTTTGTAGACGTTGATGTAATTTTGAAATCTCAGAACGCATTGCAACACGTAATTTAGCATCTAAATTTGATAATGGCTCATCCATTAAGAATACTTTTGCATCACGTACAATTGCACGACCAAGAGCTACACGTTGACGTTGTCCACCAGATAAAGCTTTTGGTTTACGATTTAAATATTCCTCAAGACCTAAAATACGTGCAGCATCTTTTACACGACGATCAATTTCTGCTTTGTCAAACTTACGTAATTTTAATCCGAAAGCCATGTTATCATATACCGTCATATGTGGGTATAGTGCGTAGTTTTGAAATACCATTGCGATGTCACGATCTTTTGGTTGAACATCATTTACACGCTTGCCGTCAATAAAGAAGTCACCTTTTGAAATATCCTCTAGACCAGCGATCATTCGAAGTGTTGTTGATTTACCGCATCCAGAAGGACCAACGAATACGATAAATTCTTTATCTTCAATGTGAAGATTAAAATCTTTTACAGCGGTTACATTATTATCATAAATTTTATAAATGTGATCTAATTTTAATTCTGCCATTAGTATTACCTCCAACAATTTGTAATCGGTTTCATTGATTAAATTGTACACATTTAAACGTTTTTAAACAATGTCAAAGGTTCACAAAAAAAATAGCCTACTTTGTACAAGGTGCACAAAATAGGCTTTAATTAATTTTCATTCACGATCTCAAGTAGATGAATTGCTAAAAATATAACTAGTCCATCCTCAAAATGTTTTAAATCTATACCAGTTTGTTCCGAAAACTTATCAAGACGATATTGAACAGTATTTCGATGTAGAAAAGCTTTTTTTGAAGTAGCAGTAACATTTAAATTTTGTTGAAGAAAGATTTTTACCGTTGAAAGAATTGGATCATCAATTTTCATATCATTCAAAAATAAATTAGGTAATTCCTTTTGTAAATCATCTGGTAAAAAGGAAAGGATAAAATAAAGCATTTCTTTTGAAAACCAAAGTATATTTTTTTGCTTTTTTACGGACAATGCTTTTTTAAAACATTGATGTTCAATATCAAAATAAAGGCTAAGATTCGCTAATGGTGAATAGCGTTTTCCTACAAAAAAGGTAACATCATGGTACAAGTCAGCTGCAATGATTTCTTGCATATGCTCTAAAAATTCTTTGTTAAAAGGTTGATCGATTATTTTTTCAATAATGACGCCTTCCTTAGCAGAATTCCAAACCACTATTACTTCTTTATGAAAGAATGCGTTGATTGCTTCCTCAAACTCATTTTTATCAGAGAACAACTGATTGCTATAAAAATGAATAAAACGAATTGAAGTAGGGAGAGAAACTTCGGTTTCGAAAGAGAAGGGATTATGTCCTTTACTTAAAAATAAATATTGAAACCACTCGCTTTGCTCAGATGGCATCAAAATTGTATCTGTTTCTAATTTTGTAAAAAGACATTCCAATAGGTTATTTTGTTCCTCTGATATTGAATTTTTTTTAATCCCGAAAATTTCTTGATTCTCAGTAGAAAACCAAGAATAATCTATATATGTACTTTCATCAGGGGTGACTGAAACAGACTCACTCCCAAATAATGTCTTAATTTTATCAATCATTTTCATTACCTTCCGACGCATTATTTCATATTAGTTTATCATTGTTATTTAAAATAAAAAAGCTCAGACTGTTGACAAACGTTCGCTTTCTTCGTTGCTTCGCCTGTCTGCGGTGCTCATTACCGTCTAGGGTAACTCCGCTCCTCACCAGCCTTCGCGCCTCGAAAGACAAACGCTTGCAATCAGCCTGAGTCTCAAGTTATACATTGTTAGATTACTTTATAAACTACTGTTTAAAATTCGAAAGTACATAAAATAGTCGTATTAAGTTTTCAAGTCCTTGTTCTTTGATCGCAATTTCGTCAAAGACCATTGGTTTAGAGTTAATTTCAAAAATATAGTAATGATTGTTTTGAATTCCGATATCCATTGAGAATTCATAAAAATGTGCATCATCCATATTTAATGCAATGCCTGTTTGTGTGACTATTTCTTGTAATAATGAAAAATTTAATTCAATCGGTAGTTCTTCCATGGTAATAATGCTACCACCTCTTGGTACATGAGTTGTAATAGCATTAAATGTTCCTACTCTTACACCAATACCAGAAAGAATATAATTATTTTCATGTTTATGTGCAAGAATTCGTAGATCAAACTTTCTTCCATCTGGTAATTCGCTCACGATCCCTTGTTGACAAATAAAATCCTCGCTTAATGAACTTAGAAATTTCCAACAATCACTAATTGATTTCACTAATTCCACATGAAAAGCATTACGGATTATGACTTCTTTGTCATTTTTTAAGGAGAGCTTAAACACGCCAAATCCCCTTGAAGAATTATGT
>NZ_NTZO01000137.1 GCF_002559405.1 Bacillus sp. AFS001701
TAATTGCGATTCCAGGTTTTATTTGCGAATCTCTGTTCTTAATTGCGATCCCACGTTTTATTTTGCCATTCCCAGTTATTATTTACTACATCCGACATTCTCAATTCAACTAAAAAAACCATGGTACACACCATGGTCTAATGAAATATTCTTAAACTAGATTGAATGCTTTCAACTGATCCGTCTATGAAATACATTAATCCGTAATATACTAGGATGATTAAAATAACAAATAAAAGTGCTTTAAAGAAACTTTTGAGGATTGTAAACAAAATTACACCAGCGATAAGGATTAACACGATTGTAATTATGTCCATATAGCGACCTCCTCTAAATTCTTTATAAGAACCCGTGTAATTAAGTATATTCACTCTAAGAAGTTATTATTTTAATAATTAATTCTATCAAAAAAAAATGCCTCCTTTATGGAAAAGGAGGTTAAAGATTTGCTTATTTACTTTCAATCATAATTGTAATTGGTCCCCAGTTTGTAAAGGTTACATCCATATCTGCACCAAAAATGCCTGTTTGTACTTCGTATCCTTGTTCGCGTAAATATGAATTAAAATATTCGTATAATTCATTTGCGATTTCTGGTTTAGCTGCATCTGTGAAGCTTGGACGTCTACCTTTTCTCGTATCGCCATATAAGGTGAATTGAGAAACGGATAGAATCTGGCCACCAACATCATTTAATGAAAAATTCATTTTTCCAAGTTCATCTTCAAAAATTCTTAGGTTAACTGCTTTGTCAGCACAATATTTAACATCTTCTATAGTGTCTTCATGCGTTATTCCGACTAACAATAATAACCCTTTAGGTATTTGACCTACTACTTGTCCGTCCACTACGACTTTTGCCTCTTTTGTGCGCTGTAATAATACTTTCATAAGTGGCACCTCCTATTAGTGGAAAATACGTCTCACAGAGTAAATGTCTGGAATTTGTTTAACTTTATCCACTACTTTTTGCAGGTGGTTTATATTACGAATAGACAAACTCATTGTAATAGTTGCCATTTTATTTCGATCATTTTTTCCTGTTACTGAAGAGATATTAGTTTTTGTTTCATTTACTACTGAAAGAACTTCATTTAAAAGACCACGACGATCGTAACCGAAAATTTCTATATCGACGTTATAATCACGTTCAAACGTAGGGCTTTCTTCCCAATCAACTTCAATAAAGCGATCTTCTTCACTATCATTTAACATGTTAACACAATCGCTTCTATGAACTGAGATTCCTCTACCTTTTGTGATATATCCAACAATATCATCACCAGGTACAGGATTACAGCATTTTGATAAACGGATTAATAAATTATCTACACCTTTTACAGAAATACCAGCATCTTTACGACGTGATGGAGCTTTTTTAAGATCCGAAGAAAGTTCTTTTAATCGGTCTTCTAGTTCAATTTCAGTACGTTTACGGAATTTATCTGTTAAACGGTGAGCAATCTGTGTTGCAGTAATTCCATTGTATCCAACGGCTGCATACATATCTTCTGCATTAGAGAAATTAAATTTCTCTGCGACGCGTTTTAAATTTTCAGACGTTAATACTTCTTTTAAATCACATTCTAAAGCTTTAATTTCTTTTTCAACTAATTCCTTGCCCTTTTCAACATTCTCTTCTCTTCTTTGCTTTTTAAAATATTGACGTATTTTATTTTTAGCATGTGAAGACTGAGCGACCTTCAACCAGTCTTGGCTAGGTCCATACGAATGCTTCGATGTCATAATCTCAACGATATCACCGGTTTTAAGTTTATAATCAAGTGGTACCATTTTTCCATTTACTTTTGAACCAATTGTTTTATTTCCGATTTCAGAGTGAATTCGGTAAGCAAAATCGATTGGAACAGATCCTAGTGGTAATTCAAAAACATCACCTTTTGGAGTAAATACAAAAACCATATCAGAGAATAAATCCATTTTTACGGATTCCATGAACTCTTCTGCATTTGTAGAATTATCTTGCCATTCGATAATTTCACGGAACCAACTTAATTTATTTTCTAACGTTTTTTGTGAAGGAAAATTTGCATTATCTTCTTTATATGCCCAGTGTGCTGCAACACCATATTCAGCAATTTGGTGCATTTCTTGTGTACGAATTTGTACTTCTAGTGGTTCACCTTTTGGTCCGATTACAGTCGTATGAAGAGATTGATACAGATTTGCTTTTGGCATTGCAATATAATCTTTAAAACGACCTGGCATTGGTTTCCAGCATGTATGAATAACGCCTAAAACAGCGTAGCAATCTTTAATACTATTAACAATCACACGTACGGCTAATAAGTCATAGATCTCGTTAAATTGTTTATTCTGCTTAGCCATTTTATGATAAATGCTATAAATATGCTTAGGACGTCCAGAAATTTCTGTTTTAATTTCCACATCTTCAAGTTGAGTTGAGATTTCGTTTATAACCTCTTCTAAATATTGCTCGCGCTCTGCTCTTTTTCGCTTCATTAAGTTAACGATTCGATAGTATTGTTGTGGATTTAAATAGCGTAATGCCGTATCTTCAAGCTCCCACTTTACTTTACTAATTCCTAGTCGATGAGCTAGCGGTGCAAATATTTCTAACGTTTCATTCGCAATTCGCATACGTTTTTCTTGAGGTAGGTGTTTTAACGTTCTCATATTGTGAAGGCGATCGGCTAATTTAATTAATATTACTCTCAAGTCCTGTGCCATCGCTACAAACATTTTGCGATGATTTTCAGCTTGCTGTTCTTCCTTCGATTTAAACTTGATTTTACCTAACTTTGTTACACCATCTACAAGCATAGATACTTCTTTGCCAAAATGGTTCTCTAAGTCCTCTTTAGATACTTCTGTATCCTCTACTACATCATGAAGAAACCCAGCACTTATGGTTGTAGCATCCATCTCCAAGCCAACAAGGATACCTGCTACTTGAACCGGGTGTATAATATATGGTTCACCTGACTTACGAAATTGCTCACTATGTGCGTCACGAGCATATTCATAAGCACGTTTAATAAACGCCACATCATCTTCTTTTAAATAATGGGTCGCTTGCTCTAAAACCTGTTCTGCTGTCAAAACTTGCTCAGTAGCCATCTAATCACCTTAAATCATTATTTCTTCTATTATCATGAAAATTTCGTTTTTTGTAAAGCAGGAGTCGTCAAATTTCATTTTTTTTTGCAGATCTTTGATAGAAAAAGAGCACTCTGATTAATCAGAGTACCCTGTTTGGATAACATTATCATATGCTAAAAATTAATATGTCATTAGTGTAAATATATCATAGCCTTCTAATTTTTTACGACCTTCTAAGTAAGAAAGCTCAATTAAGAAAGCAATTCCTACTACAATTCCACCTAATTCTTCAACTAGTTTGATTGTAGCTTCAATCGTACCACCAGTAGCTAATAAATCATCAGTGATCAGAATACGTTGACCTGGTTTAATAGCATCTTTATGCATTGTTAACGTATTTGTACCATATTCTAAATCGTAGTTGAAGCTAATAACTTCACGAGGTAATTTACCTGGTTTACGAACAGGTGCAAAACCTATTTCTAAAGCGTAAGAAATTGGACATCCAACGATAAATCCACGAGCTTCTGGTCCAACTACTAAATCAACATCTTTTTCTTTCGCATAAGCTACGATTTGATCAGTTGCTTCTTTATAAGCTTTTCCATCATTCATTAATGATGAAATATCTTTAAACTGAACGCCTTCTTTAGGCCAGTCCGGTACGATCGTTATATAATCTTTTAAATTCATTAAATAAGTGCCTCCCCATTTTCGGAAAAATGACTTTTCATATTTTGAAAAAATGTAGTTAACTCATCACATTTTGAGTACAGAAACAAACGTTCTAGTTCAATACTAGCTAATTTTTTTGCATACGTATTAGATAAAGAGAGATCTTTCTTCTCAGTTTGTGGCAACAAACGAATTTTTCCATCCTCTATTGTAACAAATTCTAAATCAAAAAACACCTTTGTCATAAAATCGACTTGTTCTTTTTTCCATCCCATCTTACGACATAATGCCACTTCATACATGTTCATGTCAAATGGATTGGTATTTGCTAAGATTGAATAGAATTTTTTAAAACTTTCTCTACTCGGAATTGGTGAAAAGAAATGTAATTCTTCTTGATTAAAAATTAAGTAGATTCGTTCTGATAAACCTTTTCGAAAAACCTCTTTCAAATCATTTTCAGAATTAGGTAAATCAAGTAAGATCACATAATTATTTTGTATATTAATATCTAAGTTTAATACATCTTCATATGCAACAAACATAGAAATAGGATATTTAGTCTTTAAATTTACATATTCATTTGATGATTGATGTAAAAATATAAATTTTTCTTCGGTATGAGGTAAAGTTAATCGATGTGGCTCTTGACCTCTTAAATCAAATAACTGCCAATGATTTACTTTAATATCATGAATCATTAACTGTGGCTTTCGTTTACCATTCCATTCGTTAATAGAAGCCATTCCTAAGCAGGATATCTTTGATCCACTTGCAATTTCATTAGCAACATGTCCAAATCCAAACCCTACAGCATCAAGGAATGTAACGTCATCTTTTAGTTGTACTTTAAGATGTGCACCTTCATTACCGATTTGTTTAATATTTAGAGCATCAACCTCGTTTATTTCTAAAACAGGTTTTGGATTATGCATACCAAAAGGTGCCAGCATATTTAATTCATTTATAAATGAGATTGAAACTTCACTAGCCTGACAGTTTAAATCGACTTCTTTTAATGGGATAAAATCTTCATCTGTCATAATTAGATCTGCATATTCATTTAAACGATGTCTTAATAGCTCGACATCTTCAATTGCCAATGTCATACCAGCAGCAAGTGTATGACCTCCAAAATGAGGTAAAATATCTTTACATTTTGTTAAGTTTTCAAAGAGAGAAAAACCTTCAATGCTTCTAGCTGAACCTTTTGCTATTCCTTTTTCATGATCAATACTCAGAACAATTACTGGTTTGTAAAAGCGATCAACTAATTTCGAAGCAACGATTCCAACTACTCCTGCATTCCAGCCTTCTTTTGCGACAATAATCACTTTATTTGAACAAGATGAATCAAGTTCGTTTACTTGTTTAATTGCCTCTTCTGTCATACGTGAAACTAATTCTTGTCGTTCCTTATTTAGGATTTCAATTTGCTCTGCTCTTTTTTTAGCAAGTGCTCTATCATTTTCTAAAACTAAGTCTACTGCAGGCTTAGCATCACCAAGTCTACCAACTGCGTTAATTCTAGGACCAATTGCAAATCCAATTGTTTCTTCCGTAATTGAATCCGTTGTAGTTCCACTAATTTCTAAAAGAGCTCTTAGTCCTTCACGCTGAGTTTGCTTCAGTTGTCTTACACCCTTTTTTACGATTAAACGGTTTTCATCAACTAATGGTACTAAATCAGCAACCGTTCCAATCGAGACTAGTTCCAAATATTCCTCTGGCTCCCTACCTAATAATGCGGAAGCGAATTTAAACACAACTCCTACACCTGCTAATTCTTTAAAAGGATAGCTAGGACTTAGCTTCGGATGAATTATTGCAATAGCGTTTGGTAATTCCTCTGGTGGTTCATGATGATCCGTAATAATTACATCCATACCTAGTTCATTTGCAAATTTAACTTCCTCAGCCGCAGAAATACCTGTATCTACAGTAATGATTAATGAATAACCTTGT
This sequence comes from Bacillus sp. AFS001701, assembly GCF_002559405.1. GTDB lineage: Bacteria > Bacillota > Bacilli > Bacillales > Bacillaceae_G > Gottfriedia. Next base: position 5,725 of record NZ_NTZO01000137.1, read on the forward strand.
TCGTTCGCCCATTTAAATGCATTCTTATTTGGACCATACCCTTCGGCAAAACGATTTGGTATATAAAAATCTACTTTTGCTTCTAGTTCGATTAATGTTAAATACAATACTGAAGTACTGCTAACTCCATCTGCATCATAATCGCCAAAAATTAATATTTTTTCATTTTCTTCAATCGCTTGAAATACTCTGTCAATTGCAACATCCATACCCTCTAATAAAAACGGGTCATGAAAGCTCATTTGATCTTCATATAAAAACTTACTTGCTGCATCTACTGTATTAAATCCACGAGTAACAAGTAGCTTTGCTAATAGAGGGGAAATCTGTAATTCTTTACTTAATAATTGCTCTTCTTGGTGATTCGATAATTTCGGTTTCCAACGTGCTTTTGACTTTAACAATACTCTCACCCCTAACTGTACTATTATACTAAAGTAAACTTATTGGATGAAAGAGTTATTTTTATCATTATATGGATTAATATGGACAAAAACATTTTCCACATCTTTTTGTTCCATTAACTTTTCTTTAACATTTTTACCGATCTTATGTCCTTCTTCAACCGTTATATATGGATCTACTGAGACTTTTATATCAATTATGACGTAATAGCCGTGTTCCCTTGCATAGAGAGAATTTATCTCTTTAACACCTTCTACGTTCCTAACGGTTTCTTTATATGGTTCAATATCTTCTTCATGAAGGACATGATCCATTGTCGTATGTATTGATTCTGCTCCTATATCCCAAGCCATTTTTAAAATCATAATTGCAACAATAAGTCCAGCCGCAGGGTCTGCATATAAAAGTACTGGCATATTAAATTTAGTACCTAAAATTGCAATACCAATACCAACCATAGCTGCAGCAGATGAGTATACATCAGAGCGATGTTCATATGCATTAGCGATGATTGCGTCACTATTTAACCTTTTCCCTAAAGCATATTTATAGCGAAACATCCATTCTTTTAAAAATATTGATATAAAAGCTGCTAATAAAGCGATTAACTCTGGTGGATGAACTGGCTTAAAAAACGCGCTTATAGAGGATTTAGTTATTTCAATTCCAACGATAAATAAAAGTACGGCAACAATAATTGCAGCGATTGATTCAGCTTTACCATGGCCATAAGGATGATCCTCGTCCGGTGGCATTTTAGCAGCTCTTAAACCAAATAAAACCGCGATCGAACCGACCACATCTGACGCTGAATGTACTGCATCGGCCATTAACGCTTTACTATTTCCAATATATCCGATAATTGCTTTAACAATTGCTAGAAGTAAATTTCCATATATTCCGATATAAGCCCCTTTCTTGGCTTCCTTATAACGCTCTTCCTGTTCCATATACTTTACCTACTTCCCTTTTTCTTACTCTAAAAAATACACTTATCATTATTAACACATTATATTAGTATCTTCAAATCATAATGAATTTAATACAAAAAAGAGTATAAGCATGAGCTTATACTCTTTTCAATTTATTTAGCTTCTTCAACATCGATTACTTGGTTTTTATCAAGTTGGCGACCTTTAATAAATAACCAAATTTGTGAAGCGATAAAGATTGAAGAATATGTTCCAACAACTAAGCCTATTAATAATGCAAGTGAGAAGTTAAGAATTGCATGACTTCCGAATAAAAGTAATGCAAGTACTGCTAATAGTACAGTAAGAACTGTTTTAACAGATCGGCCTAAAGTTTGACGAATTGATTCATTTACAACTTGTTTCAATTCTTCTCTAGAACGTATTTTCTTCTTAAGCTTCATATTTTCACGAACTCGGTCAAATGTAACGATCGAGTCATTAATCGAATAACCGACAATCGTTAGAACCGCTGCGATGAACGTTATATCTACTTCTAATCTAAAAATACTAAATACTACAACAATGAAGAAAGCATCATGTAGTAGGGCAATTACTGAAGCAATCGCATATGAGAATTGGAAACGTAATGATACGTAAAGAATAATACCTGCTGATGCGATAATTAATGCTTTAATAGCATTAGCTGCTAATTCTCTACCAACAACTGGATCAACAGTACTTACGTTTGGTTCTACCCCAAATTTAGCTGTAAAATCCTTTTTCAAATCATTAATCTGATCTTTTGTTAATACACCTTTAAATACGATTGATCCTGTTTTTGCATCATTTGTAGAAACAGTAATACTTTCAGGCTTCAAGTTCATTTTTGAAATTTCATCATTAACAACTTGTTTTGTAACTGCTGATTTTGATTCAAATGTTACACGCGTACCACTTGCAAAATCAATTCCTAAATTTAATCGGAAAATAGAAAGTATAATAACCCCGACTACTACTGTAACAATTGAAAAATAAACAAATTTTCGTCCAACGCTTACAAAATCGACTTTATCATATTTTGTAGGAGGGTGTGCTAAGTTATGATTTAAACCAAGAATTTCACTTTGTTTAATACCAAACCATGTTTTCTTATTATTTAAGTAACGACTTTGAACTAATAAAGAAAGTAATAAACGAGTACCGAATACTGCAGTTAAAAAGCTTACTAAAATACTAACAATTAAACTTGTTGCAAATCCTTTTACTGAGCTTGTACCGAATGAAAACAATACTACAGCAGCAAGTAGAGTTGTAATATTAGCATCAAAAATCGTTCCAAATGAACGCTGATTACCTGCACGATACGCTGACGCAACTGATTTTCCTAGTTTAAGCTCGTCCTTCAATCTCTCAAAAGTGATAATATTATTATCAACCGCAATACCAACACCAAGTATTAATGCCGCAATACCTGGTAGTGTTAATACTGCATTCATGCCGTCAAATACAAGTAATGTTACGTAAGTATAAGCCATTAACATGATGCTTGCGATTAAACCTGGTAAGCGATAGAAATAAAGCATAAATAAGAAAATAACTGATACACCAATAATTCCTGCAAAAATTGTTTCATGCAGAGCATCTGTACCAAATTTTGCACCGATTGATGTTGAATACATTTCTTCTAGGTGTACTGGAAGAGCCCCTGCATTTAATAGATCTGAAAGTTCTTTTGCACTTTCAACTGTGAATGTAGAACCAACAATAGAAAGTGAATCGTCGGTAAATACTTGATTTACACTAGCTGCAGATAAGAATTTAGGCTTTGCTTTTGCAGATTCCTTTTTGAAAGAGTCTTCTCCTTCTTTGAAATCTAACCAAATAACCATCATATTATTTGGAGCACCCATTTTTAATACTTTACTTGTAACATCTTTAACCTTAGAAGCATCCTTAAATGTGATTGATACATTTGGTTTGCCCATTTGGTCAAATGTTTGCTTTGAAGCGCCTTCTTTTAAATCCGCTCCAGTCATTAGCACCTTATCATTTACGTCACGAATTGTTAAGTTCGCTTCCGTAGAAAGAATATCACGTGCTTTAGCTTGATCTTTTACACCAGCTAATTGTACACGAATACGATCTTTCCCTTCGATTTGGATGTTTGGTTCACTTACTCCTAATACGTTTACACGTTTTTCAAGAGCTTTTGCTGTACTTACTAAAACATTTTTGTTAATTTTGTCGCCTTTCTTGATCGGCTTAACTTTGTAAAGTACCTCAAACCCGCCCTGTAAATCCAGACCAAGCTTAATATTTTTCGCGGTACCAAATACAGTTGTGCCGATTACTGCTGCTAATACAGCAATAATTAAGAAGAAGGCAACAATTCTGTTACGCTTCACCATGTTGTGAATTTCCTCCTCTAACTAGTTCAAGTTCTAGTACGAATATGGTATGTTTTCATTCTTATATTATACAAATGCAATTTTTTTATTGTCAATTAATGGTTAAACTGACTCCCCAAACTGCCAAGTAGGTGATTTAAATGCTTCGATTCGAATATAATTCATATAATCGTTTACAGTTAATGAGAGTATGTCTTCTACCAGTTGAAAAAGCTTTGGTTCGTCCTCTTTCTTTCGCCATAAGGTTCTTTCGAGGCATTCCCATAAGTCATCCTCACTGACAGTATCGAATCCAAGCATTCTAAATTCATCCAGTTTACTTTCAATTACTACCTGTAGCTGTGGTTTAAATTCTGCAGCTTGTTGATGAAAAGTCGACATACTCTTCCCCCCTAGTTTTCTGTATTTTTAGAAAAATGATTTTAGACCTTCACATTCATTTCCTAGATGTTGAACTAACTTGTCATGCTTGCCTACATTTCTAGCATATATATAATTGTAAATCATTCTAGGCTGTTTGAGAAGGTGGTAAAAGTAATGACAAAGCAAACGTTTTTAAGAGGAACGTTTTTTTTACTTATTGCAGGGCTCATCACAAGAATATTAGGATTTTTTAATCGTATTGTTGTAGCAAGAATTATGGGTGAAGAAGGCGTAGGATTATTTATGTTGGCAGTACCAACACTATTTTTGGTCATGACGCTAACACAGCTCGGCCTACCAATTGCCATCTCAAAATTAATTGCAGAAGCAGTTGCTCAAAATAGACAAGATCGGATAAAAAAGATTCTAGCTGTTTCAATGTCAATAACTGGCATATTAAGTATTATTTTTACTACAGCAATGATCTTTTTATCTCCTTTTATCGCTAAAAACTTATTAACGGATGCAAGGACTATGTACCCATTAATTGCCATCGCTCCGGTTGTTCCAATTATCGCAATCTCATCAGTTTTACGCGGATATTTTCAAGGCGTACAGAATATGCGCCCTTCTTCCTTTTCCCAAGTTATTGAACAAGTTGTTCGTATAGTACTAGTTGCAGTTTGCACTAAAACTTTTTTACCATATGGAGTTGAATTTGCCGCTAGTGGCGCCATTATCTCTTCTGTATTAGGAGAATTAGCTTCTTTAATTTATATGCTTTATGTTTTTAAGAAAGAAAAAAATGCGAAGTTCATTTCAGGATTTAAGAACAATATTAAAGATGGAAGAAAAACGCTTAGCGACCTATTAACCATAGCATTACCAACAACTGGAAGTCGTTTAATTGGTTCTATATCAATGTTTTTAGAACCAATCGTTGTCTCACAAAGTTTAGCGATTGCAGGGGTAACCGCAGCTGTTGCAACTAAACAATATGGATTACTTGCAGGATACGCTTTACCTCTATTACTTTTACCAGCGTTTATTACTTATGCACTATCTACTTCACTTGTGCCAGCGATTAGTGAAGCAATGGCCAAAAAAGATCGTGTAACAGTTGAAAGAAGATTGCAGCAAGCACTACGATACTCAATGATTGCTGGTGGTTGGTCCGTTGTCATTTTATACGTATTTGCTTCACCGATTCTAACACTAATGTACAAAAGTGACCAAGCTACGAATTTTATATTACTTTTAGCACCTTGCTTTATTTTTTACTATTTCCAAGGACCACTACAAGCTGTATTGCAGGCACTTAATCTTGCAAATTCAGCTATGATTAATAGCTTTGTCGGTTCAGTCGTTAAAATCGCTAGTATTTTATTACTAGCTACAAATCCAAAGTTCGGTATAAACGGTGTTGCCTTAGCTATGAATATTAGTATTGTAACGATAACAGTTCTTCACTATTTCACTGTTTTAAAGGCGATCAACTTTTCAATTTTTGTTAAAGATTATGTTTATTGTTTAATCATTTTAGGAATTTGTATTTATGTCGGAAAATTCATCAAAGAATATGTAGTTTTTTCATCTTCATTATTAGTACAAACCTTAGCAAGTATTTCTGTAGTTACATTAATGTATATCTTATTAATTCTATTATTTAACCTAGTTAAGAAAGATGAGATCATCCGAATTCCATTCTTTAAAAAGTTAATTACAAGATAATTGACAATAGAATAGCCCAAAACAAAACCACAAAGTACTTAGTGTACTTTGTGGTTTCATGCTGTTGAAGAACAATCTTGTCAATTAATGATCAAATTTTCGTAAAAGGAGTAATCAAATAGCCTTTACTTAGAGTACCATAGCAATTATTTATTAATCAGTTTGTAGGTCAATTGATATTGAACATTAATTTATAAACTAAACAATTGGATTTGTTTTTCTAAAAATCAGCTCAAAACCAGAGTGTTATCTCTATATTTTTGCATCATTCATCTTTCTTATCAAAAAATAATTCTCCGCCTCGTAAACTGCAATAAGATACTTGCTTAAAATCATCATAACCATGTTTTTTTAACTCTTCTAATAACCATTGTTTATCTTTATGATACTGATTTAAATTATCTTCTTGTACGATACCATCTAATATTAATGGAAATGTGAGTGAACTATAATTTATGTCACCGTTTATTTCTTTTTTAAATATTGATAATTTTCCTGTAGGCTCTAGTAATGCATAATCAACATCTCGTACATCGCCGATATCCTTCTCTCTAAGTTGGAGTAATAGGTCGTCAAACGTGTATCTCTGTTTTTTCATCTCTTTCTCTAAAACTTTACCTTTACTAATGATTAATACAGGATGTCCATCTAATATTTTTCTAAATTTAACACTTTTTAGCGAAATTAAAGAAAAAATGATTTGGATAACGACTATTAAAAACATTGGATAGATTACTTTTATGATCGGATCATCATGGTTTTCGATACCGATGGCTGCTATTTCAGTTAACAATATATAAACGACTAAATCTAATAAACTTAACTCTCCTATTTCTCTCTTACCCATTAACCGAAAGAAAAATGCAATAATTAAATAAATTAAAATGGTACGAATCGTCATAGAACCTAATTCCATTTTACTTACCCTCACATCCAAAACTTGTTGATTTAAAAAAACATGTTCTTCAGTTATCACTTAATACCTGTAAATATGAGTCCAAATACAACTAATTTTTCATAAAGAAAATAATAGTAGAATTTTGTTCATAATTTTACTAATTCTAATTGCTCTATAAGTATTCTAAAAATTCATCTCATGAATATGCTTGTATTAAAAGAGTGTACAAGGGGGAATATGAATGAAAAAAACAGCTGTAGCTGTCTCTTTTGGCTTTTTAACTATTCTATTATTAGTATTGTCAATTAGTTTGATTTTATCATTATTACTTAAACTAACTTCACTTACAGAAGCAAGTGTTACAACAACAACACTTATCCTATCATTTATCGTTATGTTAATTGGTGGTTTTGTTACAGGAGCGAAAGGGAAAGAAAAGGGTTGGATTCTTGGATTATTAACGAGTGGAGCGTATTCTATTTTTGTATTTTTTGTACAGTTTCTTGGCTATGACCGAACTTTTTCACAGGAACAAATAATGTATCATGGGATCTTTTTAGGGGTTTGTATGTTAGGGTCAATTTTTGGAGTGAATGCAGCAAGTAATAAATCTTATAATAAATAATCAGACATCAGACTGTTGAAAACGCTCGCTTTCTTCGTTGCTTCGCTGCCTGCGCGGTGCTCATTACCGTCTAAGGTAACTTCGCGCCTCGAAAGACAAACGCTTGCAATCAGTCTGATAATCAACTTTTTTTGAGTGTTTTAAATTCCTTGAGACTTAATTTGAATTTCTTGTAAAATAAACAAAACGCTAGTTTCCAAAATGGAACTAGCGTTTTTTACGTTACAATTATTTTTAAATTAAGCTTGTGTTCTTGTTTCACGTATTGCGCTTTTTTCAAATACCATACGTGATCCATCAGCAGTTTTTAAAGTAATTGTATTATTTTCTTCGTTAACAGCATCAACTAAACCGTGTAATCCACCGATTGTTACAACCATATCACCTTTGCTAATTCCAGCTTGCATATTAGCAGTTTGCTTTTGACGCTTTTGTTGTGGACGGATTAGTAAGAAGTAGAAAACTATAAACATTAATATTAGAGGTAAAATCCCCATTAAACCATTACCCATCTTAATCTTCCTTTCAATATGTAAATTTTAGAAGTTCCTAGCGTTCGGCTTATTAAAACCGTATTGTTCAAAAAACTCTTCTCGGAAATCACCTAAACGGTCTTCGCGGATTGCTTGGCGAACTTGTTCCATTAATTGTAACAGAAAATGTAAGTTATGGTAAGTAGTCAAACGCATTCCAAACGTCTCTTCGCATCGAATTAAATGACGGATATATGCTCTTGTGTAGTTTTTACATGCATAACAATCACAATTAGGATCAAGTGGAGAATAGTCTTCTGCATATTTTGCATTCTTAATCACTAATCGACCTTCACTAGTCATACATGTACCATTTCGAGCAATACGCGTTGGAAGTACGCAGTCAAACATATCCACTCCACGAATTGCACCATCAATTAATGAGTCAGGAGAACCTACTCCCATTAAATATCTTGGTTTATCCGTTGGTAGGAAAGGTGTCGTAAATTCTAAAACTCTATTCATTACATCCTTTGGTTCACCAACTGATAATCCACCAATTGCATAACCTGGGAAATCTAAAGAAACTAAGTCTCTTGCAGATTGTTTACGTAGGTCTTCGTATTCTCCCCCTTGAACAATTCCAAATAATCCTTGATCTTCTGGTCTTTGGTGAGAATTTAAACAACGCTCTGCCCATCTGCTAGTTCTCTCAACTGAACGTTTCATATAATCATACTCAGCAGGGTATGGTGGACACTCATCAAACGCCATCATGATATCAGAACCTAATGCATTTTGAATTTCCATCGCCTTTTCAGGTGAAAGGAATAATTTATCGCCATTTAAGTGATTTCTGAAATGTACGCCTTCTTCTTCTATTTTTCGGAATTGACTTAAGCTAAATACTTGGAATCCACCTGAATCTGTTAAGATTGCACGATCCCAGTTCATAAATTTATGTAAGCCACCAGCTTTTTTAATAATCTCATGTCCAGGTCTTAACCATAAATGGTAAGTATTACTTAAAATAATGCCTGATCCCATTGCTTTTAAATCTTCAGGAGACATTGTTTTAACAGTGGCTAAAGTTCCAACAGGCATAAATGCTGGAGTTTCAAATGAACCATGTGGAGTATGGACAATTCCTAGTCTCGCACCAGTTTGCTTACATGTTTTAATATGTTCATAACGAATTGCTGTCATTTTTCGATTCCTTTCAATTCTTAAAGTATTAACATTGCATCGCCAAAGCTAAAAAAGCGATATTTTTGATCTACTGCTTCTTTATAAGCAGATAAAACTGGTTCTCTACCAGCTAAAGCACTAATTAGCATAATTAGAGTTGATTTTGGTAAATGGAAGTTCGTAATCATCCCGTCAATTCCCATAAATTTATATCCTGGGAAAATGAAGATAGACGTCCAACCACTAGACCCTTCAAACTTACCGTTATTAGCTGTAGCAATCGTTTCAACTGTTCGTGTAGAAGTTGTTCCAACAGTAATGATTCTACCACCGTTTGTTTTCGTTTCATTTAACAGTTTAGCCGTTTCATCAGACATATAGTAGTATTCCGAGTGCATATCATGTTCTTCAATGGACTCTACACTTACTGGTCTAAATGTACCTAATCCTACATGCAATGTAATAAATGCTAACTTTACACCTTTTTCTTGAACTTTAGCTAAGAGTTCTTTTGTAAAATGTAAACCTGCCGTAGGCGCCGCCGCTGAACCAATTTCTTTTGCAAATACAGTCTGATAACGATCTTTATCTTCTAATTTTTCTTTAATATATGGAGGAAGCGGCATTTCACCTAGTTGGTCTAAGATCTCATAAAAAATCCCATCGTATTGGAATTTTAATTTTCTTCCACCTTGATCACTAGAACCTACACATTCTGCCTTTAATCTTCCATCTCCAAATAAAATGATTGTACCTTCTTTTACTCTTTTAGCAGGCTTAACTAATGTTTCCCATACATCCTGCTCTTCTTGTTGAAGTAATAATACTTCAATTTGGGCACCTGTATCTTCTTTCACACCAAATAATCTAGCAGGCATAACTTTTGTTTCATTTAAAACTAAACAATCGCCCTCTTGTAAATAATCTAACACATCTGGAAACTGTTTATGCTCTACATTACCAGAGTCTTTATGTAATACCATAAGTCTCGATGCTTCTCGGTCCAACAAAGGAGTCTGAGCAATCAATTCTTCAGGTAAATCAAAATCAAATAAATTTACATCCATTTCTATACACCTCATAAATTTCAGGAGTAAGGACAAAGGGAAGTTATCTCAATTCCCTTTTCCAAACTCTATTTATTCCTACTCATTTATTTTCTCCCAAATAGTGAAAATATAAGTGAAAGTAAAATACTTATGATAATACATGTTATAATCGGAAAATAAAACGATACATTTCCTTTTTTTATAAAAATATCGCCCGGAAGTTTCCCTACAAATCGAATAAACAATCCAACAACTAATAAGATAATTCCTAACGTAATTAAAACTTTAGACAAATCAATCATTGCTCCGCACCTGCAACCCGAAATGTTTGTATGTTAAATCAGTAACAATTCGTCCCCTAGGAGTCCGCTGAAGAAATCCAATTTGAAGTAAATATGGCTCATATACATCTTCAATCGTTTGTGATTCTTCCCCGATCGAAGCTGCAATCGTATCAACCCCAACAGGACCGCCTTTAAATCGCTCGATAATAGCTAGTAACAATTTATGATCGATATGGTCTAGACCTGCTTCATCTACCTGCATTTGAATTAAAGAGTCTTTAGCAATGGCAAAGGTAATGATTCCACTCCCTTGAACTTGAGCAAAATCTCTAACCCTTCGTAATAAACGGTTTGCAATTCGGGGAGTACCTCGAGACCTTCTAGCTACCTCTAAAGCAGCGTCATTTTCAATTTCCATTGCAAATAACTCTGCTGTTCTTTTAACGATCAATGCTAGCTGTTCAACTGTATAAAATTCTAACCGATTTAATACTCCAAAACGATCTCTAAGAGGTGAAGAAAGGAGACCTGCTCTAGTTGTTGCACCTATTAATGTAAATGGTGGTAAATCAATTCTTACCGACCTAGCAGTTGCATCTTTGCCAATTACGATATCAAAGAAAAAGTCTTCCATTGCTGGGTAAAGTACTTCTTCCACTGTTCGAGGCAGTCGGTGAATTTCATCGATAAATAATACATCACCTGGTTGAAGTGAAGTCAAAATAGCTGCCAAATCTCCAGGACGCTCAATCGCTGGTCCTGAAGTCGTTTTGAAACCAACACCTAGTTCATTCGCAATAATCGCTGCTAACGTGGTTTTACCTAATCCAGGAGGACCGTATAATAGAACATGATCTAAGGACTCATTTCGCATTTTTGCAGCTTCAATAAAAACTTGCAAATTCTTTTTAACTTTATCTTGCCCTATATATTCCCTTAATGATTGAGGCCTTAGTGAAAGCTCTTGATCAAATTCCTCGCCACTACTTTCACTTGATAAAATTCGGTCATCCATTTTCATCACCTCTTAGCTTGCAATAGTAATTGAAGTGCTTTTTTAATATATTCATCAGTTGAAAGTTTTTCATTCTTTAATAACGGTACGATCTTTTTAACTTCTTTTTCCGCATAGCCTAATGCTTTTAAAGCTTCAATTGCATCATCTAATGAAGATGCTGCACTTTCTTTCTCTTCAATAGCATCTAGGTCAGTAAATAAATCGACTTGAACTGCCCCAAAGACTTTTTCAAGTTTACCTTTTAAATCAAGGATCATCTGTCTTGCTGTCTTTTTACCAACACCAGGAAATTTTGTTAAAAATACTTCGTCCTCTTCTTCTATTGCATGAACAATTTGATTTGGCTCTCCAGTCGCAACAATTGCCAAGGCACCTTTAGGACCGATTCCTGACACACTTAACAATTTTTGAAATAAAGTACGTTCATCTAGTGTTTTAAAACCATATAACATCATAACATCTTCTCTTACATAATGATGAGTATAAACTTTTAAGATTTCATTTGAAGGTCTAAAAACATACGGATTAGGTGTAAATAATTGATAGCCCATTCCATTATGATCAATTACAATATATTCTGGTCCAACCCATTCTATCTTTCCAATTATGTATTCGTACATGGTTTTCTCCCCTTTTTACATGTATTCCATTGTACCATAGATAGAAGAAGGAAAAAAATAGCCGGCTGTCGAAAATAAAAATTTTATACATATGATTTAATTAAATAATTTATATAAAAATGACTAATAAATATAGCAAAATTTTAAAACTCGATACTTAAGAAAATCCAAAGGGAGGCTATTCGATTTGGACATGTTTCCAATTCTAACTACAGAGAGACTTTATTTAAGAGAAATTAAAGTCACTGATCTTAATCGAATGTTCAATATTTTATCAAGAGAAGATGTCACCAAATATTATGGACTCGATGCACTAAAAAATAGTAGTGAAGTATTGGACGTAATTCATTATTTTAGAGAAATGTATGAAACGCGCAATGGCATCCGTTGGGGAATGATTGATAATGAAACAAACAAATTAATCGGAACATGTGGATTTAATGCCTACCAAGAACGAAACAAAAGGGCAGAAGTTGGCTATGAGCTACACCCAGACTATTGGAGAAAAGGTTTTGCGACAGAAGCTTTAAAAGCATTATTATCATATGGTTTTGATGTACTCCAACTAAATCGAATTGGAGCAATCGTTTATCCAGAAAATCTCCCTTCCCAAAAACTCCTTGAAAAAATAGGATTTACGAATGAGGGTCTACTACGAGAGTATTTAATACAAGGAAGTATAGCGCATGATACTTATGCTTATTCATTTTTGAGAAGTGAATGGGAAAGAGCCCAGGAAACGGAAGTTCGAGATAGAAAAAATGACTTGAACCAAAAAAACACAAAAAATCCACAAGGAAAATAAATCATCTTTGTGGATTATTTTTTATATTTAGATAGTCGTTACCGTTTGACCACAGGCGAATTCCGAAATTCAATTTACGATTCTTTCATACTCTTTTAAGTAATGTAATAGATAATCGTAATGATCTTTGGTTGAAATTTTAATCCCTTTCTCAAGCTTCTTTTGTTTATTTACTTCTAATTTATTCGTATCTATTTGAAAGAAAGATTCAATAATATTATTACCACTTGGCACCCCAATATATAAATTCAAAACGCCATTTGAATTTATTCCTAAATAACCTTTCGCCTTTAAGGTAGGTGAAAGATCATTTATTTTTTTCATTAATACGATTTGATCATCATTTTCTTCTATGACTTTCCAACCCTTAAATTCTTTTTTTACTTGACGCAGGGTTTTGTGTTGATTAATATAAATTTCCTCAATCACTTCACCGTTTATATATACTTTATGTAAAATGATTGTAATCCCCTTTTTGTTAGAACTATGATGAATATCATTATGAGCTGCCAATGTTTCAGTTTGTGCCGGTATTAATAAAGCTAGTAAACAAACAAATACTAAAACGAACTTTTTCACAAACATCCACTCCTTTAGACAAAATCATACAAGCTTTTTTAGTTTGACCATTCCTTTTATCTTTATCCAAGATGATTAAAAATTTTATATGTAAATGGCC
>NZ_NTZO01000138.1 GCF_002559405.1 Bacillus sp. AFS001701
TGATTAAGTATAGAAACCATTGTTTATTTAATGATATGCAGCTAATACAGTGCGTTATTTGCTTAGATTTAGTACCACAAGAGGTGGAATTATGAATTTAAATATAGACTTAGTAAAAAGAGAAATAAGCGATTTTTCTTTTATAGAAGTTAAGCTAATTAGTGACTTTCATTTAAAAATGTATGAAGAAGATTTTGAAAAGAAGGCTGTACTTGAAATTGAATTTGTAATAGAAAGTAATGGTTCAAGATATAAAATTATGGTTAGATTCCATAATCCACAAGAAATCAAATTTGAAAGTATAGGAACTTATCACCAAATATCATTAGATATAAAAGATGTTAGTGAACGAAGATGGGAGAATATAAAACTTGAAGTGATGGATTATGAAGAGGATAGATTACATTTCTATTGTTCAAGAGCTGAAATTTTAGATGTTAGAAAAACATCTTATTGTTTGTAAGTTGTTCAACTAACGCATGCATTAGTTGAACAACACGATCGACTGTTTAGTCGATTTTTTTATTGAGCTAAATGGCAGTTTAGTTGCATAAGAAGTTCTCTACTTCATCAAAAATAAAAGTTAGTTTATTATTAAATTAGTTAAAAGTATTTGGGGGCAATCACATGAGTAATGGTTTTGTATGTAAGTGTTGTGGAAAATATCATGAAGAGTTACCAATGAGTTACGGAAGTGCAGTTCCTGACTATTTTTTTGATATTCCAGTTGATGAGCAAGAAAGTCGTGTCGAGATGAACGATGATTTATGTATTATTGATGATAAGTATTTTTTTATTCGTGGAAATATTGAAATTCCTGTTATCGATACGAATCAAAAGTTTATTTGGGATGTATGGATATCATTAAGCGAAGAGAACTTCGATAAAACAAATGATTTTTGGGAGGATCCTGAAAGGGTACAAAAATTGGATCCTATGTTTGGTTGGTTATCGACCGATATTTCTTGTTACCCAGACACAATAAATTTAAAAACTATGGTACACACAAGGGCAATCGGTTTGTGTCCTGTTATTGAATTAGAGCCAACTAAACACCCATTAGCAGTGGAACAAAGAGAAGGAATAACATTAGAACGAATTAAGCAAATTTCAGAAGAATTATGCGATTCAGAAGAGTAAGATTAGTAATTTCTTATTCAACTAACGCATGCAATTGTTGAACAACCTTAAAGCTGCTTCGGTAGCTTTTTTCTTATTCGAGTAAATGGCAGGATAGTTGAATAAGGATTCTCTGAAATTCTATGTTAAAAAGGTCAAATTCCCCCAAATACAGAACCTAACTATTTAGATATAATTAATGTATTCTAACAAACAATATGAGGTGGAATATGGGGAAATTTGCTCTTTTAGTAGTGCCTGTATTTATTATAGGAGGAGTAGTTCATTCAATAATAAATTATAGAACAGTTAAAAAAGATGGGGGTTTTTCAAAGAAATTTGTTCTTTACGGTTTGATTAGTGGAATATTTATAGGGATTTATGTTGCTACTGTTATGCATTTTGAACTTAATATTACAGCACTTCAGTTTTTTTTAGTCACAGGTGCTTTTAGCCTTTTTGGATGGCTGCATTCTTTTTCCACTTATAGTACACGAAAAACCTTAGGAAAAAAATAAAATCAATCCTAATTTGAATAAAGAATTTTATAAAGGCATTTTTGGATTCAATTCCATGGAATTTCTAAATAGTTCTGTTGAAGAAATTGCGTTTATGAACCTTAATCAACTAACTCATGCGATACTTCAATAGAAGATCGCTATTTCTTATTCAACATAATGGCAGGATAGATGAATAA
>NZ_NTZO01000139.1 GCF_002559405.1 Bacillus sp. AFS001701
TTTGAAAGGTATTATTATTAAAATTACGGATATATTTCTAATAAGCAGGTGAGCAATTTTTTTTATGGGAAACTTTCGTTAAGGGGTGTAGTAGTAGATGAGCCAAGATCGTTATACAGAAAATATGCTGATGAAAGTATCCTTGTACTACTATAAAGAGAACTTAACATAAAATAATATTATACCAACTCCTCTAAATAAAGTGGATTTGAGCGATTTTTTATCAAAGGCAGCTGCTCAGTATTTACAGATCAAACTGCAGCCGAATGATATGGTTGGCCTGGTGAAGAGCCGTTTCCAGAACGATTTAATACTTGACAATTGAACCATTAGTCATATTTCTGTTGTGATCTTAACAGGGGGAGTTCATTACTATCTCCATAATCGTCGTCAAAAAAAGGGAGGTTTGGAAAAGTTTCAGGATATACATGTAATTCCTGCTCCATTTTTGGCTTCAACCGAAGAGATGGCAGGAAAATTCTTATCTAAACCTTCAATAAAGAACATTCTCGAACTGGCTAAATTCACAAAATATATCATTGTTGGTATTGGCGGTATTTATCCTGATGCCACGATTATTCAGGAAGAAAAAATGACCATGAACGAACTTGAAGAGTCTAAGAGCCTTAAATGTTATAGCCGTGGGTGCCGGAGAGAAAAAAATTGATGCCATCTACGGAGCTTTAAAAGGAATGTATATTACGGCGTTAATTACAGATGATGCTACAGCTATTTCATTACTCAATATGGAGGTGAAATAAATTAATGGCGTACATTCTGGCATTGGATGCTGGTACTGGTAGTATTCGCACTGTTTTGTTTGATTCATTAGGAAATCAAGTTGGGTTTACACAAATAGAATGGAACCATTTATCAAATGAAAAGTATCCAGGATCTATGGATTTTGATTGGGAAACAAACTGGAAGTTAGTCATTCAGTGTGTAAAGTCTGTTATTGAAGAAACAGGAGTTGACGCAAAAAAAATAAAAGCGATAAGTGCAACGAGTATGAGGGAAGGAATTGTCCTTTATGATGAAAAGGGTAAGGAAATTTGGGCTTGTGCAAATGTAGATGCTCGAGCTTCGGATGAAGTCAAAGCATTAAAGGAATTAGACCCTGAATTAGAATACAAGATTTATAGGTTATCAGGTCAAATGTTTGCATTAGGAGCATTGCCTAGGCTTTTGTGGATAAAAAATCATTTACCAGGGATTTATGAAAAAGCCACTGACATGACTATGATTAATGATTGGATTCTTTATAAATTGTCAGGGAAACTACAAGTGGATCCTTCAAATGGCTGTACTACAGGGATATTTGATATTGAGAAAAGGAATTGGGAAAGTGATGTAGTAAAAATGTGCGGACTAAAAAATAATTTATTTCCGCCGGTAAATGAAGCTGGTACCGTTATCGGTTACGTGACGGATGGAGTAGCAGCGTATACAGGTTTGAATTCAGGAACTCCGGTTATTTGTGGAGGCGGAGATGCTCAAATGGCTTCTGTTGGTGTCGGTGCGGTAAAAGCGGGGCAAGCCGTTGTGTCAGGTGGATCATTTTGGCAGCAGGAAGTCAATGTGAGACAGCCTTTAGTTGACAAAAGGGGCCGTATACGGGTTAACTGCCATGCAGTGCCTGAATTATGGCAGCTAGAAACCATTGCTTTTTTCCCCGGGCTCGTAATGAGATGGTTTCGTGATGCATTTTGTGATTTGGAAAAAACAGAAGCAAAAGTGACTGGTAGAGACCCGTATGAAATTTTAGAAGAAAAGTCAAAAAATGTTCCAATCGGGGCAAATGGGATTATTCCTATATTTTCAGATACGATGAATTATGGCGCTTGGCGCCATGCATCTCCATCATTTATTAATCTCACTCTAGATCCTCAAAAGACTGGTAAAAAAGAAATGTTTAAATCTATTCAAGAAAATGCTGCGCTTATCACACTAGGAAACTTAAAGATTATAGAAGAAGAAACTGGTTTTTATCCAAGTGAAGTTATTTTTACAGGTGGTGCTTCGAAAGGAAAGCTTTGGAGTCAAACACTTGCAGATGTCATTGGAGTACCAGTGAAAGTACCTGTAGTTAAAGAAGCAGCAGCACTAGGCACCGCATTATTTGCGGGGATTGGCATAGGAATTTATGAGAATATCCATCAAGCAGTTAACCAAGTTGTAAAGTGGGAGAGGACACATATACCTAACAATGAAAACCATGAACAATACCTAGAAATCTATGAAAAATGGAGAAGTGTATATTTAGAACAGCTTCAACTTGCTGATCGTGGTATAACGCCTCATATGTGGAAGGCACCTGGTTTGGAATAATGTAAAAGGGGGTGAAGGGATGAAGAAAGTTCACGAAAATGACTTCGATTATCGGTTTGGCGACAACGGGCCGAAATATTTAACAAAAGGTCCGAACATAGATATTGGTGTGGTTGTATTGAAACCAGGTCAAGACTTCCAAAACCATTATCATACAGTTTGCGAAGAAATTTTCTATATCCTAGAAGGGAAGATAGATTTCTATATTAATGGTAATAAAGTTCCTACAATACCAGGTGATATGATTCAATGCCGCCCAGGCGATGCTCATTACCTTATCAATCAAACTGACAAAACCTTTAAAGCCCTCTTCATTAAATCTCCGCATATTTTGGAAAGAGATGTTGTGAATATAAAGAATCCAGACATCAAGTTAAGGAGTGAATAGATAGTGAACTGGGGATTTCAAAATCGATTAAACAAAATATTACCAAATAAAAGGGCAGTAATGCTTGCGATAGATCATGGCTATTTCTTAGGGCCAATAAGAGGTTTAGAAAAGCCAGAGGAAACTGTCAGAGACTTACTTCCATACACGGATTCGCTATATTTAACAAGAGGTACACTTGCAGCATGTATTCCGAAAAATACGAAAAAACCAATGGTTCTTCGTGTTTCGGGCGGTCCTACAACGTTAGGAAAGGATCTAGCGAATGAAAGGATCGTTACTTCAATAAAAGAAGCAATTCGCCATAATGTTGTTGGTGTAGGGGTTTCGGTTTTTATCGGTTCTGACTATGAAACTCAAACAGTAACAAATCTAGCTCAAGTTGTAACTGATGCTCATGATTACGGAATACCTGTACTTGGAATTACTGCAGTTGGAAAAGAGCTTGAAAAACGGGATGCCAGGTTCTTAGCATTTGCTTCAAGAGTTCTAGCTGAAATGGGAACCGATATTGTTAAGACTTATTACTGCGACGACTTTGAACAGGTAACGAGTAAGTGTCCGGTTCCAATAGTTATTGCAGGTGGCCCAAAATTTGATACAATTCGTGAAGCATTAGAAATTACGCATAATGCTATGGAGCAAGGTGCAGCTGGTGTGGATATGGGAAGAAATATTTGGCAATCACAGCATCCTCTTGCAATGATCAAAGCGATACATTCCATCGTTCATAAAGGATTCACAGTAAATGAAGCGGTAGATTTATATGAATCTTCTTCAAAAGTAAAAGCTTAATATGTGTAAAAAAAGGAAACCTTTTACAAAACCACCCTAATGCTACGAACACAGTATCAGCAGAAGTGATTAGTAAACAAGACTTTAAAGTTACGACATGTCCAAAAACAATAACTGTATAACAAAAATAATTAATTAATTAATTAAGAAAAGTGTAGGGATGTAAAAAATTCTTGCACTTTTTTATTAGTTTAAAAGATGTTAATATCACAGATAAAGGTGAGCAATTATCTTATGAACCAGCAGTAGAAGGATATTATCTAACAACAAATTCAGCAGACGAGTGCGAAGTGTATAGATTTAAATCTACGGATGATTTAGGAAACTTTAAACAAAAAATTATTGCAGATGGTACTATTGATGCTAATCAACTTTATACTAACCGACTATTTTTATTAGGTGTATATGGTGATGATTCTAAACTAGTTGATACGTTCAAACAAATGAAATAACAAACGTTTAGCAAAAAGGTGGAGCTAAAATTCCATCTTTTATATGCCCATTCTATCGAATTAAGATTTAATTTTAGATACAGGCATTAGTTGATCAATGTTTTTGATGTTAAATAGTTTATCTACATAAAGATCGAAGATCAATTTACTGTTGAAGAAAGCACCGTTGGAGGAAATTAAATTACGATGTAACGATAACTGCAGCTAAAAAGAAAAGAAGATGTCACGCTCCTAAAATTTCAGTATTGAAAATAAATACTATATTTATATCTAAAATTTTGGTAATATAATAAAAAAGTAGTTTGAAAGAAAAAGAATTTTAATCATTACTTCTTAATTTTTCATCATTGTATGAAACGAATAAAAAAATGTCCACTAGGTTATTTGTATAAGTTAGAATTACAAAAAGGATTTAGTCGTATTACTCATTAATGTTCTAGCTAACTTGGTACGAATTAATGTTCATCTACATATTGATGAAGGCGTTTTAAATTGTGAATAAGAAAAATCAAAATATAACAATGAAGTAAAACTAAGAAAAATAATGATGATGATTGGGGAGAAGAAGATGAAATTCAAGGCAAAAAAGATAGCTGAATTAGGGGAACATGTCTTTTTTAAGAATGGAATTAAAGGGATTGTTGAAAAGGTCAATGAAAATACAGTTATTGTAAATATAATCGATAATATAACAGAATTGGTGTTTGAAGGAAACAGAACAGTTGTAGCACACAAAAATTATCAAGTAATTGATAATGTATGAAGGAAAAAGGAAAGTCAGTTATACATGAGTTATAAAATATTTTAAATGAATATTCTAAATATTGAAAATGTAATCGTTTTCTATTATACTAAATAGTAGGTTGGATGGCATGTGTGGCCATCATCGTATTTGGCGTAGGTGGGGCCAGTACTCGGGACAGACCGATAGGTTTTGTGATGTGAAAATGTACGCAAACTGTTTATGTTTTTGTAAATGTCATGGGTTGATAAGATGTAATAGAGTAACAATGATATTAGCTAAAAAGAATGTACTGGATAGTTTTAAAAGGCTATCCAGTTTTTGTTTGCTAAAAAAGGGCCCACAAGAAATTGGATTTCAATAATGTAAGTATTGTCATCATATTCTATTCTTTAGATTTTAATGATTTTCTTGTTACACCATGGTTAGGAAGACACAATCAATTGACTTAAGCTTGATTATCGATTTAAGAATGGAGATGTCAGATGTTTTTTTGATCATTACATTGGTAATCTACGCATGGAAGAAAAGTATATGCTTTTCTTTGAATAAATGCAGGCATAGATCGTGGAATGAGGAAATGAGATGGCTTAGGGCTACAGAAGATAAAGTGTTATTTTGATAGGAGTTTACAAATGAAAAATAATACTTATAGACCCTAACGAAGTGCAGGGCTTAAGAGTATCTCGAAATAGGGATATTACAATAAATATAAGAAAAGATTTACATGAACAAACGGCTACATTCAGACGTCCAAAACGTCAGTTAGACTCTCTGCTGATGTATGTGGATTTAATAGATCTTTATTGTTAAGTATTAATTATTATTTCTTTTTAATATTCTATGTAAGTTGACGGGGTACCTTTCGCTCGAAAAATTGAACAAGCTAGAGAATATTTTAATTAATGGGAAAATTGAAGTAGTAGAAATTATTGAAGATTTCTCAGCTTAATTTCACTACATTGTAATTTAAATTTCTTTTTCAACTACCATGGGAGTGCAATAAAAACTTCCATTCACTGTTGTGAATCTGAGGATTCATGGTCTACAACAAAATGGCAGATTAGTTGAATTAGGAATTGAATAGTTTTTGTTGAATATGTATATAAAAATATAGTTTTTTAAGGAGAGTAAAAGTGGGGATTTTAAATTTAATGAATACATTAATCAGCTTAGCAATTATATGTTTAATTGTATTTTTTCTATTTAAAACCACAAAAAAATAATGGTATTTATAACAACCGTTTCAAAAAGAGAAACTGCTGATTCTGAGTCTAGACCTGACAGAGTACATACTACATCAATATCCCCTGTAATAGCTCAAAATGTATCCATAAAAAGTGAGACAAGAAATGGTATAGAGATGAGAATGCAACTAATAAATGATTATGATGGTTTGGATATGTATGGATTGCATCTGATAAAAATGGTCAACTTGGCGCATTTTTTACTTTCGGAACAGGTCCTGTTCCATGTGAAGCGTTAAATTTTCCATTTGAAGACATTGAGGAAGCCGTGCTCCAATTGCCATGCAGTTCTGACACTCTTAATAGTTTTATTGAACTGTCAAATCGTGGTTTCTTTGTATACGACTGGAACCAATCTAATTCATATGTATTAGATGAGGTACCCATAAAACCGCGCTTAATAAGTGAATTACCAGATGATTTGCAAAAGTTGGCTGATAGCATAAAATTTCACATTGAGTTTAAAGAAGAAAGGGTATTGAAGGTGGAGTAAAACCCGTCTTTCTTTTGTTCCAGAAATGATGTGAAAAGTTTATTGTGGTAGTTCTTTAACTAACGCATGCAATTCTTACACAAGAAGACTGTTTCGACAGTCTTTTTTTGCGTGAAAATGAACAAGGAAATTGATATATTAAAAAATTTGGTTATTTAATTTTGACTATATTTTTTTATGAGAAATATAATTTTTATATATAGGGTTATCAAAAGGGGTTGGTTGTTTGCTCAAATTAATAAAGTATGATGATCTAACACTATTTAAGAATGATGTGATTCCTTTCTTAGAGAGATATGAAGCTGAAAATAATTTGATTTTGGGCGTCTTGCTATCATTAAGTGAAAAAGATGAACCATTTTTAATGGCTACTGTAATAAAAGACTCAAAAATTGAATTGGTCTTACTTCAAACACAGCCCAGTGAAATTATACTTTCAAAATCTGTTAATCTCACTTTAAAGGAAATACATTCTATAGGTGAAAAGTTGATTAATACTGTAAGAGAAATACCAGGATTTATTGGTGAAAAGAAATTAACTACAGAACTAGCTAATTTTTTTCTTGAACTTAAAGGATTTCAAGTAAGTTTCCAAATGGACCAAAAAATTTATAAGCTTGAAAAAGTTAAGAAAATATATAACTCAAATGGAAAAATAAGGAGAGTTTTAGAAAAGGATCATTATATAATTCAAGAATGGATGTATCATTTTTGTAATGAAATTAACCAACCTATTAGTAAAGAAAAAGCAGATAAAAGAACAAGAGAAATGATAAAAAAAGAAAAATTGTTTGCCTGGGAAGTAAATGGTGAATTGGTTTCTATGGCATGTGCTACACGTCCAACGAAAAATAATATTACTGTTAGTTGTGTCTACACTCCTGTTTTTGAAAGAAAAAAGGGTTATGCTTCCCAATGTGTTTCAGCACTTACTCAATCCTTATTAGATTGTGGGTATAAAACAACTAGCTTATATACTGATTTCAGTAATCCTACTTCAAATAAAATTTATATTCAAATTGGATATGAAGCTATAATGGACTCAACTTTAATCCTTTTTTAAATATGAGAATCTTTTCTTTTTAGTTGAACTAACTCATGCGATTCTTCAATAGAANNCAGTTTAGTTCAATAAGGAATGGTATAATTATTATCAATAAATCTCCTAAATTATATTGATTTTTTGAAAGTGAGAAACCATAAATGAACTTAAAACATTACCTCAACGAAAAGTTTCCAAATGTCGATTTAATTCCAAGTGTTTATTATCAATGGGACTTCGGTATCCACTTTTAACTTGGAGGAAGTATTTATCAGTTTAAAGAAAATGATGAGTTAAATTTTGATAGGTTTAGACTTGTATATAAACAAACTTCCACAATATTTAATGAGCTATTTGAACAGGATAATGATTTATTTCTTGTAACTAATCTTTATAAGCACAAAACTAATGAAAAACGAATCAAAAAATTGAATGTCTATAAGCGTTTTCTAAAGAATAAAAATTATTTAAACAAAATTCATGTTAAATCATATCCATATCCGTTCGATATGGACGATGCTGAAGAATACGAGATGCAACAATTTTCGTTAAAATGTCAACGGAAAGATTTCAATGTACACCAATTACTAAAGGCAGCGTGTAATGAAGATTTCCCATTGAACCCAAGGCTTGGAGGCTGCTCAATAGATTATCCAGATGTTTTTTTCGTTAATATCACTAAGGACATTATTTTCTTTATCTATGACGATAGAGGTTGTGAAATTGTTGCACGTGATGTAGATAGATTACGGTTTCTCTATAAAAAGTATTTTGATTGGGTTAAAGATGTTGATAGAAAAAGGATTGAGAGTGGATTAGGACTTAATAAGTAAAACTTCTTATACAACTAAAGCATGCGTTAGTTGAACACCATGATCGACTGTTTAGTCGATTTTTTATTGTGTTACCTGGCAAATTAGCTGAACAAGGATTTCTCATTTCGCCTAACGAATTTATATAGTTAGAAATGGGGGCGGATCGAAAATGAATGGAATTCTAAATGAAAGTGTATTAATTACAACAACAAAAGCATACGGACTT
>NZ_NTZO01000013.1 GCF_002559405.1 Bacillus sp. AFS001701
ACAAAATTTATTTGAGATTGCTGAAAAGTTATTTGCTGAAGGGAAAGAGAAAGAGGCTTTGCCTTTATATGAAATCATTATTCATCACATGCCAGATCAAACAGCAGAGGAAGTCGCTATTAGTTATTTTAGAAAGTACTATTTAAATAGACTAACAGAGGAAGGATCAGCTACTCTTGTCCATGTACTAGAATATGTGAGCTATATGCCTGATGATTTTCAGGAATTAACAATTTTATGGATTACGGCTACTTACTATATGTTAAAACAATGGGACAAAGTACTCCACTATGCTAAGCGATTAGAGAAAATGGCAAAAAATGAAAAACATTATGGCTATGCATTAGTATACCAAGGCTTCGCTTTGAATAGGTTAAGTAATTCTTTAGATGAAGTGCTTGAAATAATAAAAAAGTATGGTAAGATAAATGATTTTTTTGCAGAAGCTGCAATAGGGAATCGTTATGTTACATTACTAGACTTTGGTGAATTACATTATGCTGATGAATACTACGATTGGATTAAAGATCGAGATGATTTATATGTAGGCATTCCGAGAATTATTGAATCATATGTAAAGCTAGGTAGACTTGGAGATGCTTCAGCTTTAATAAATCATCATGAAAAAGTAATTAATGAAATGGCAAATAGTTCAAATTTGTATAAACAACATTTGTATTTGGATTTCTGCTACGCACAGTCAATTTTAAAATGTGAAAATAATCAATATATTGAAGGTTTAAATGATTTAATTAAAGTCGCTAGAAAAGTTAAAAATGTAGGTATAATTGAAAAATTTAAATTATGCTTATTATCAATTTGGCACTATAGAGATTATTTAACAGATCAATTAAATGAGGATTATATTCAAATGTTAAGTGAAGAGCGGAACCAGGCGAATAATTTATATGCAGTGAGCCCTTAAACTGGGCTTCTTTTTTTTGTCAACAGCAATAGTTGACAAATTAAATTTGAATTTGAAGGAACTTTTTAAAAAATTTCTGGTCATTTTACAGTCCACAAAGACTTTACAATTGGCTTCCATGAAGATGGTAAGGCTACAAATCAAAATCTTTTCTAAAGGTTAAGACTAGTTCTTTCCGATATTTCTTTTTTATTGTATTGAATTGCAGTGCATTATGGTTGAAAACAAAATCGTATTGAAAATTTTTTCTAGATTAAATAAATAAACCACAAGGATGATTAAAATACTTGTGGTTATTTTCATTTGTAACCTCATTTACAAAAGTTATTAGTCTAATTTTTTATACTCCTTAAACCATTCAACAAATTTAGCAATACCTTCTTCTATTGAAGTAGTTGGACTATATTGAATATCATTTACGAGTTGATCAATATCGGCATATGTTTCAAGTACTTCTCCTGAAATCATCGGCAATAATCGAATAGTTGCTTTTATTCCAAGTTGCTTTTCTAAAACTTCGATAAAATAGTTTAATTTCACTGGGCTATGGTTACCAATATTATAAAGTTTATAATACGAGGAGGATTCATTTGGTGGCCCATTTTTAATGATTCTTACGATTGATTCAACTACATCATCAATATAAGTAAAATCTCGTTTCATATTTCCATAATTATAAACATCTATTGGTTGTCCGTTAATGATTGAATTAGCAAATTTATATAGTGCCATATCTGGTCTACCCCATGGCCCATAGACCGTAAAAAAACGCAATCCAGTAGTAGGTAGATTAAACGTATGACTATATGAATAGGCCATTAACTCATTTGATTTTTTTGTGGCTGCATATAAACTTATTGGTTGATCTACTCGATCACAAATTGATGAGGGAGTTTTCTTATTATTACCATAAACAGAACTAGAAGAGGCGTATATAAGGTGTTTAATTTGATGATTTTTACAACACTCTAAAATATTGGCAAAACCTACAAGGTTTGATTGGATGTATGACCCTGGATTTTCTAAGCTATATCTCACTCCGGCCTGTGCTGCTAGATTAATGACTAGATCGAAATCATATTGTACAAAGAGCTCTTCTAGTAGTTCCATTTCATGTATTGAGCCATTTATGAAACTAAATTGCTCATATTTCTTTAAAAGTTCCAATCTATCAAATTTTAGACGTTTGTCATAGTAATCATTTAGATTATCAATTCCAATGATTTGAAAACCTTGTTCTAATAGGCGCCTGCTTAGATGAAATCCAATAAATCCGGCACATCCAGTAATTAAGATGCGCATAGTATCAGCATTTTTAATGTTAAAAACCTCCTTATCTAACAAGAGTTGGAATATCATATGATGAATAAAACGACAAAGTTCGAATTCAAATAGAAATATGTATATAACTAGATTAGGAGAAAATACTTTTTAAATAGAATACACATATACCCTCACAATACTTGGACAAATTCATATTATTACATTAGGTCTAAACACTCTTAGAGCAATAAAACTAATGTAACCATTTTATTACATTTCATTAAAAAGAAATGTGAATTTTTTTATGGGCTCTAAAAAGTAGGAGGGAGAAATTGAATAATATAATAATTGAGCCATGGATCGTCGATGAGCTTATTCATGATGAATTCTATGTGCCTGAATATATTGAAAAAATTGGACTTGAAGTACTTAAGTTTTATGACCTTCAAGTAAATAGCATGCAAGTAATTACGACAAAAGCTGACAAAGGCGGAGCGATTTGGAAAATTGAAACAAACGATGGTCCAAAAAGCTTTAAGCTTTTACACAGAAGACCTACTAGAAGTATGTTTAGTTTAGGGGCTCAGAAGTATTTAGTTGAAGTTCAACAGGCTAGAGTTCCAAGCATTGTTCGAACTAGAGATGGCGAGGAATATGTAGAAGCTGGTGGTAAGCTATGGTTCGTTGCTGAATGGATCGAAGAGTTGGCACCGGTTTCTAAAGACTTGGAAGGTGCTAAGCAGTTATGTTATGCACTTGGTGAGTTTCATCGTTTAAGTAAAGGCTATGAACCACCGATTCAAGCAGAAATTGCATCAAGATTGCACAAATGGCCAAAAAGTTATGAAAAAATTTATAACAAAATGAATTGGTTTAGAACAATAGCCTTGGCTTACGATGAAATGCCTGCAAGTCAGGATTTGTTAAGTGTAGTAGATCTATTTCAAGAGCAAGCAAGAAAGGGTATGGAAGATTTAAACAATTCAGGTTACTTTAATATGGTGAATGAAGGAAACGCGAGCTGGGGCTTAGTTCACCAAGATTACGGATGGTCAAATGGTCAAATGGGTCCAAATGGAATGTGGATCATCGATTTAGATGGAGTTGCATATGATTTGCCAATTCGTGATCTTAGAAAACTGATTTCTGGTACAATGTCTGACTTATTCGCTTGGGATGCTACATGGGTAAGGGAAATGATTAACGCATATCACGAAGCAAATCCAATATCACCTGAATTATATGAAGTTTTAATGATTGATTTTTCAATGCCAAATGAATTTTATAAAAATATTAAAGAAGTACTTTATGAACCAGAATTATTTTTAGGCGAATCTACTAAACAATTAATTCAATCAATCGTTGACCTAGAGCAGTCAAAGTGGGCAACATTGAATGAGGTTCGCAACGACTGGAGTGGAAAATTATGAGAATATTAATGGTATGTACAGAAAACCTACCAGTACCTCCAGTTTTAGGTGGTGCAATTCAGACTTATATTGCAGGAAGCTTACCTTATTTAAGTAAAGTACACGATATAACAGTACTAGGCGTTAATGATCCAACATTACCAGATGAAGAAACAATTGACGGTGTAAATTATGTACGTGTACCAGGGAAAGTATTAGAACTATATCGTGAAGGTGTAGTTGAATACATTAAAGGAAATCAATTTGATTTAATCCACATTTTTAACAGACCACGACTTGTTCTTCCGATTAGAAAAGTAGCACCAAATTCAAAAATTACGTTAAGTATGCATAATGACATGTTTAATATTGGGAAAATTGCTGTTGATGAAGCGAATTTAGTATTAGAAGAAGTTTCAAGTATCGTTACGGTAAGTGATTATGTAGGAAATGTCATTCGTGAACTTTATCCTCAAAGTGCAAATAAAATTAGAACGATCTACTCAGGTGTTGATTCTGACCGTTTCTTACCTGGTAATGATCCTAAAATGATTAGTACGAGAAACACACTTAGAAAAGAGTATGGTTTAGAAAATAAAACAGTTATTTTATTTGCAGGAAGACTTTCAGAGAATAAAGGCGTAGACCGTCTAATTAGAGCATTGCCAACACTTTCAAAAACCTTCAAAGATTTAGCTTTAGTCATCGTAGGAAGCAATTGGTTTAGTCAAAACAATGTTACAGATTATGTTGCTTATATTCGTGCTATCGCAAAAAAACAAGATGTACCGATTATTACAACAGGGTTTGTATCACCTTTTGAAATACACAACTGGTTTGCAATAGCAGATTTATTTGTATGTACTTCATTATGGCAAGAGCCTCTTGCAAGGGTTCACTATGAAGCGATGGCAGCTGGACTTCCAATTGTAACAACTGCTCGAGGTGGGAATCCGGAAGTCATTATTCCAGGTGAGAATGGATTGATCGTAGAAAATCCAGTTGATCCAGATGAATTCGCTACCAAAATTACAGAAATATTATCAAACAAAACGCTAATGAAGAAAATGGGAATAAAAGGTAGAGAACTTGCAGTTACTAAGTATTTATGGAGTCGTGTAGCAAATGAAATTCTATCTACATGGAGCCAAACTGAATATGCTTCATCTATTTCATCGGAACAACTAGAACATTATGAACCTCAAATGTTATTTAAAACTGCAGTACAAAATACACAGTTGAATGTAGCTAATAATAATGTATCTGAAGTAAATGAACAACCGACGACAGAAATCATTGAAGTAATCGAACCAACTTTAGAAATAAAACCAACTACAGAATCAATAGTAGAAGTACCAAAACCTGTAACTCAGTCCGAAATCAAATCTCATGAAGAATTGCTAGGAATCCTAGTAGAGAAAGCAAAATCAGTTCCTAAAGAAAAAGTAGTCGCAAAAGTAACGGAAGAATTTTCAACTAATACGAATCCAAGAGTACTAAGACGGATTAGAAGAGTAACTGATCAGGGCGTAAATAATGCAAACTCAAATTCAAACCTAAACCAAAGACCATATGCAAATGAAGTAAGTAGAGTAGAAAATAGGGCTAACAATCTATCTAATAATGTTAATTCAGAACCTTTTAGATTTAAGAAACTTCCTAGCGTCATTGAAATGCATAGAAACAGAAATCGATAAAAGATCATATTTTTGAGGAATCTGTCTAAATAGAAAGAGGCTGTCTCATAAGTTTAAAGACTTTTGAGGTAGCCTTTTTTTAGGTTGAAAATTATTTATTGATGACAGTGTTCCGAAGAGAGCAATTTATGCAACAAGTGAACGCTGCTGATCAAGTTATAAACATCGCTTATTTAAAGTTAAATTGGCTAAATCAAAGCCAAAACTGGTGTAATGAAAGACAACTCCTGGAATGACCAAAACGGCCAAATTAACGCTAAAAATAGCGTAATGAATGGTAATGACATGAACAGCAAATAAGGGTTAAATCGACTTGCTTAACGCCTATCCTGGTGAAAAGAATGATAAGAGCGAGGATGAAAAACCTCTCTTAAATAACGTTTAAATTAGCAAAATTAATGTCCAGCCGACTCAATTAATCTTCAAATCGCATATTGAATGTCTTACTGATGTAAACATGGATTCAAGTTCCACGAAAAGTCTCTCAAATAAATTGATTTTGTGCATGAATTCCTATAAACATTATCTTTTAATAGATTAGTTTAATGTTCTTAAAAAAAAATAAATTTATAGGCGAAAAAACCCTAGTTTTTAAGTCATAAACTTTCTAAACATAATAGGTATATATGGTGACAAGACCTCCTTCATTTACATATAAAGTAGAATGAACAAATGTTTGGAGGCAAGTCAAATGAAAATCCGCAAGGCTATTATTCCCGCTGCTGGTCTCGGGACTCGTTTTTTGCCAGCAACAAAAGCGTTGCCAAAAGAAATGTTACCTATAGTTGATAAACCAACTATTCAATATATCGTTGAAGAAGCTGTAGCTTCTGGAATTGAAGAAATCATTATTATTAGTGGTAGAGGCAAACGAGCAATCGAGGATCATTTTGATAAATCATATGAATTAGAAGAATCATTATCTCGAAAAAACAAGCTAACTGTTTTGGAAGAAATGCAGAAAATATCCAATATGGTCAAAATCTTTTATGTGCGTCAAAAGGAACCGAAAGGATTAGGAGATGCAATATTATGTGCTAAGAGTTTTATAGGAGATGAACCATTTGCTGTTTTGTTAGGGGATGACATAGTGATGTCTACAATACCTTGCTTACAGCAAATTATTAATGTTTACGAGAAATATAATGCCCCGGTTATTGCTGTTCAAAATGTTCCTGATGAAGAAGTAAGTAAATATGGCGTTATTAAACAAAAAGAAAGTACTTACGATACAAACACAAATCTATTTCAAGTTGAGTGTCTAGTGGAAAAACCAAAATTGAAAGATGCCCCATCAAATTATGCAATTATGGGTCGATACATTCTTACTCCAGAGATTTTTGATATTTTAGCAACAATTTCTGTGGGACAAGGATGTGAAATACAATTAACAGATGCGATTAATGAATTAAATAAAAATCAATTTGTCTTAGCATATAATTTCGAAGGTAAACGATATGATATCGGAAATAAAATCGGATTTATAATGGCTACAATTGATTTTGCGATAAATAGAGAAGATATAAAAGATGAGGTAATCGCTTTCTTAAATGAGGTCATATCTGATCATGCTCTAAATATGAAGAATCAGGAAGTGGATTGACTTGAAAATTTCTATATTAGGTACGGGGTATGTCGGTTTAACAACAGGAGTCTGTTTAGCAGAAATTGGTCACTCGGTAACTTGTATTGATATAAATGAACTTAAAATAAAAAATTTGTGTGCAGGTATTTCTCCAATCTATGAACCAGGAATTGAAGAGTTAATAACTAATAATATAAAGTCAGGAAGATTATCATTCACAACCTCATATGATAAGGGGTTGGAAGATGCTAAGGTTATTATCATTGCAGTAGGTACCCCACAAAGAGAAGATGGGGCTGCAAATTTATCCTATCTTGAGGGTGCAGCGATTGATATCGCAAAAAATATTAAACAAGACGTAATTATTGCTATAAAAAGTACTGTTCCAGTTGGAACGAATGAAGTAGTAAAGGAAATTATTCAACAAAATTGCCGAAACGATATTGTAGTTGATGTAGTCTCAAATCCAGAGTTCCTAAGACAAGGCTCGGCAATTAAGGATACGATGGAAGCAGATCGAATCATTATCGGTAGCAATAATCAAGAGTCTGCTAGAATTGTTGAAGAAATGTATAAACCATTAAATGTACCAATCTTAATTACTAGTATTCGAAGTGCAGAAATGATTAAATATGCATCCAATGCATTTTTAGCTAGCAAAATAAGTTATATCAATGAAATTGCAAATCTTTGTGAAGCACTCGGTGCAAATGTAGAAGATGTAGCTAAAGGAATGGGGAAAGATAAACGAATTGGTGAAGCATTTTTATATGCTGGAATAGGTTACGGCGGCTCTTGTTTCCCAAAGGATGTTAAAGCATTATTGCATACAGCCGGGTTAAATGGGATTGAATTTGGTTTTCTAAAGGAAACTATTTCAATTAATAATTTTCAACGAGAATTACTCGTAAAGAAAGCGATTGAACGATTTGGTATATTAAAAGGGAAAAAGATTGCATGTCTAGGATTATCTTTTAAACCAGATACAGACGATATGAGAGAAGCACCTTCTATTAATATCATAAATTCTTTAACAGAATTAGGAGCAGAAGTCATTGCGTATGACCCAGTTGCAATTGAAAACGCAAAAAAAATTCTAGGTAGCAATTTAACGTACGCTAGTTCAATAAATGAATGTGTAACGGATACAGATGCAATTTTTATTGTTACTGAGTGGAGAGAATTTAGAGAACTTGACTTACCTAGCATACTAAAGAAAATGAAGAATCCAATCATTTTTGACGGAAGAAACTGTCTGATAGAAGACAGAGTAAGAGATTGTGAGAAAATAGAATATTACCCAGTAGGTAAACCGTCCATAATTCAATAAAAATGAAAAAACGACTTTCAAATTAAATTGAAGTCGTTTTTATTATTTTACTCATTTTGTTCATGTAATGGACGGTAGATCGTTTTGACGAATTTATGTTTAAGATAAGGGAGAATTTTTTTTCTGCGATTTACTAATCTGCCTACAATTGCCTTTTTGTCTTCCTTTGATAATAACCAATCATCAGGTATTACTTCTACTATTTCTTCTAAAAGCAGTACAGGGAATCTTTGGATGATTTGAAGTTGTTCATTAAATTCTTCTTCACTATTTATATATTGGGACATGAATTGATGAGTTGAACTTTTGATAATATTTTGAGGCAATGTTTCTAACTCTGAAGTTAACCAGCTATAGGAGCCAAATGCTTCAGCATGGTCAATGATCCAAAGCTTAAATTGATCTAAACTTTCTTCGCGAAGTAAAATGTTTTTTCGAGTACGATCTCCATTACACAGCCAATAATCAAATAAAATAATGCCTGCAAGTTGATTGTTATTTAAAATACTAGGAACTGAACCAACTTGGTGTCCATTTAACGTTTCAGGTACATATAAAGAAGCAAACTGAAACTTTGAATGTGGAACTTCTTCCATGACTAGATCCGGTATTGTTTTTGAAAATTCTTCAGGAATAGAAACGATTTGAGCAAAAGGAACTGGTAAATCTAAAAATCTAGCAATGCAATAAGCAACCCATTCGTTTGGTAATGTTTTCTCAAATCCAGACCGAAAATATTTCACAACATAATCTCTACCATCACTAAATGTTATTAAATGAGCATTTGATTTTCCTTCTAGTTTTTTTATATAGGAAACTGGTTCAATCATTTTGACTCACATCACTATTTTTGCCTTTACCAAATTTTAAAAGATATTCGCGATAAATATCGGCTACTTTATGAATAGCAAAATTTTTTTCAACATGGTTGATTGCATTTTGCGATAGCATTTCATGAAACTTCTTATTATCAACGATTGTATATATTTTTTTAACAGCATCTTGAACATCATGTCCTCGAAAAAGCATACCTGTTTCACCTTGAAGAACGATTTCTGAAATAGGCATTATATTAGAAGCAACAACAGGGACACCACATGCCATAGACTCAATAAAGGTATTCCCAAATGATTCTACTTTTGTAGTTGCGATTGTACAACCACCAGATTGACGTACTTTTGCGTATACATGGGGCATTTGTTGATATGGAATAACCGGAAACCATTTAATAATATCGGTTAGACCTTCTTCCTTCCAAATTAATGCAAAATCCTCTCGCTGAACGCTTTGAGCTCCTCCAATTAACCAAATTTCAATATCCGACCGTTCACTTTTTATCAATTTTGCAATTTCAATTAACATTGGCCAGTTTTTTCGTTTATCTACTCTTCCGATACAGCACACAATTTTTTTATTGTTTGGAAGGATTGGATTATCTTCGGATGCGATTTCATCTTGGGCTAATGGGTGAAAAAATGATGTGTCAACACCATTGTAGATTACTTTAATGGGTATATTATCTGTTAAGATGGAAACTAATCTTTTTTGATAATTAGATGGAACAATAATAGAAACAGGTTCAATGGATCTGAATTTCTTTAAATGAGGTTGTAGTTTTATAAGCTCGGGCGTACGTGCTTCTACAATAACTGGGCCTTTATATTTAGCTTTTTGTAACCACTTATACGCTGATCCCGTATCTACTACAATGATTGCGTCATATGCATTTTTTTTAATAATATCAATAATTTCGTTTTCGTCCTTCGTTAAATAGACAGGTGCAACATCTTCCATTATGTGTAATCCACCATGATCTGTTGTGTATAGAAACTCAGTATCAATGCCAAACTTTTTAAAATAAATTGAACGATTCCTCCAGCCAGCATTTACTCCACCAACTGTTAAGAGACGCCAGATTATTAAGACTTTCAAATTTTCCCCTCCTTGGTTTTAGGGTATACAAATAACTTTTAAACCGTTATGAAAACTAATTGTATACATGATTACGGCTTTTGACCGGATTCAAATTTTGAATAGTAGTCCTATTTTAGTTAATTCAAATTGAGGTAAATTGTAAGGGCAATTAACTACTAACTACAAATATTTATTAGGTTAAAAGCAGAAAAACTTACAGCTATTTTTCCTTGCTCCTAGTTTAGGGATATGATAATGTATAAGGAAAAGAAGTGTTGACTGCAACTTTTAAAATTAATGAAGGATAAACTTCATAACTGGAAGGATTAAAAATAATGGAGCGACCTAATTTTAAATTGTTAGTTAAGGAAAAATTTTCACAACTATCACCAGGGCAAAAAAAAGTAGCGACTTATATGATTGAAAATCTTGAGGAGTGTGCCTTTAAAACTGCTTATCAAATTGGGAAAAAAGCTGAAGTAAGTGAAACAACGGTCATTCGTCTTTCATATGCACTCGAATTTGAAGGCTTCAGTGATATGCAGTTATGTGTCCAAAATGAGTTTCTTCATTTAAATAAAGCCGAGTATATAAAAGAAAAAGAAGAGATAAAAAATGCAGAAGGACAAAATACTTTTACAAAGATTATCGAAAATGAAGTATATATTTTAAGGAACTTATTACAACCTTCGAATATTAAGGAAATTTCAAAAGCTGTTGAAGCAATTACCTGTGCTGATCAAGTGTTAATAGTTGGTCATCGAGTATCCCATATAGCAGCGTACTGGTTTTCGAATACGTTAAGCTCAATAAGAGGTAACATATTGTATTGTTCTCCAGCAGGTGACTTTTATGAAAAGTTTTGTAATTTAACAGAAAAATCAGTTGTTATTGCATTTTCATTTCCAAGGTATGCAAAGGAAACATTAACAATTGCTGAATGTACGAAAGAAAATGGAGTAAGTTTAATTTCAGTTACTGATCGATTATTATCACCAATTGGTCGAATTGCAGATATTGTTCTAACTACAGAAGAAAATGTGGAAAGTGGTTCTAACTCAATCGCATCAGTTATAAGTCTACTAAATTTAGTGATTGCCGGATTATATGAAAAAGACCAAAAAAGAATTCAAATGTATCAACAGAAATTGGAAAAAATTTATTCTACCTATGACGTGTTTATAGAATAGAAAAAAAAGTTAGGAGAAAATCTTATGAATCCACAATCATTTCTAGATCATAATAAAGAAACTATTTTACAAACTTACCAGGATTTACATAAGCTAGCTGAGCCTAGTTGGCAAGAAGAAAAAACAGCAAAGTATTTAAGAGAACGACTAAATGATACCGAATTTGAGATTAAAACGTTTAAAAATCATTTTGGATTTATTGCTGAAATTAAGGGTCAAAATGATACAGTTGTGGCGCTAAGAGCTGATATGGATGCACTAGTTCAAGAAGTTGATGGTGTTGTAATAGCAAACCACTCATGTGGTCATGATGCGCATAGTACGATGGTTTTATATGCAGCGTTGGCGATTTCTGCAAGTGGTATAAAGCCAAAACATACGATTCGATTTATCTTCCAGCCAGCCGAAGAAAAGGGTGAAGGAGCCCTTCAAATGATGGAAGATGGTGCATTAGACAATGTCATTTCATTATTTGGCGTACACTTAAGACCAGAAAGAGAAGTACCTTATCAGAAGGCATCTCCAGTGATCATACATGGGTCTGCTGAAACAATTAAAGGTACAATTCAAGGTATTCAGGCTCACGCATCTAGACCACAAGATGGTATTAATGCGATTGAAGTAGCTGCTGAAATAGTAAATAAATTAAAGCAAATAAATTTAAATACGGATATCCCTCATTCAATTAAAATGACCCAAATTCAAACTGAAAATGAAGCATCAAATACGATACCAGAAACGCTAAAGTTTTCACTTGATGTTAGAGCGCAAACAAATGACATTATGAATCAATTAAACGCCCGCACAGTTGAAGTTTTTGAGGAAACGATGATTGAAACAAAAGCTAAGATTTCGTGGTCTATGGAAGAGTTTGTTCCAGCGGCCATACAAAACGAGCAGGCAATAAAAATTACAAAAAGAGCCATTGCTGAAATAATTGGACATGAAAACGTAGTGCCTGAATGCATTTCAAATGGAGGTGAGGACTTCCATTTCTATACAAATAAATATCCTCAAATCGCGGCTACTATGGTCGGTTTAGGATGTGGATTAACTCCGGGATTACATCATCCTCATATGAGTTTTAATTTAGAAGCCCTTCATTATGGAGCGAAAATTTTAACTCAAACAGTTTTATTAGCGTCAGAACAAAAAAATGAAGAGGTGAATTAAATGCTAAACAAACTGAATCAATCTGAAGTTAATACAGGAATTAAGATTCGTGCACTACATTCCATCGAGGAAATGGGACAGGTACGAGAACTAGAATCTAAAATTTGGGGTTTTGAGGACTCAATTCCTACGCATCAAACAATTACAGCGGCAAAAAATGGAGGATTAGTTTTAGGTGCATACTTTGAAGACAAAATAATTGGATTTCAATATAGTTTCCCTGGTTATGATGGTCAAAATGTTTATCTTTGTTCTCATATGCTTGGAATTGATCAAGAGTTTCGTAATAAAGGGATTGGAAAACTGCTTAAAATTGCCCAGCGAGAAGAAGCTCTTATACTCGGCTATAAACTGATTACTTGGACTTATGATCCATTAGAAACAGCAAATGGATATTTAAATATTTCTAAGTTAGGTGGAGTTTGTAATACGTATATTGAAAATTGCTATGGAGAAATGGAAGACTTATTAAATAGTGGAATTCCATCTGACCGTTTTCTAGTTGAATGGTATATTGCAAAAGGGGAAGAGGAAAAGGTGAATTTGAGACCTTTTGAATTAGATGAAGCAGTTAACAATTCACTTATTAAATGGGAAGAAAACAATGACGGAATACCAAGGCCAATTCAAAATGATATTGATGTATTGAATGATTTAGCCTTTGTTGCGGTACCAAAAGATTTCCGAACAATTCGAGAAACGAATAGTAAAATTGCAAGCCAATGGAGAATGCTTACTAGAGAGTCCTTTAAAAAATTATTTCAAAGCGGATGGAAAGTTACTGGATTTTATAAGAATTCAGACTCAGAAATGCCAGTTCATTTTTATGTACTGAACAAATAGAAAAGTAATATAAAGGAGAGTTCGGAAATGAAAATTAAAAAAGTAATATTACGCCATATGAAGCTAGATTTATTGCATCCATTTACAACAAGCTTTGGTACTGAATATGACCGTGAATTTATTTTATTGGAAGCGATAAGCGAAGATGGAATATCAGGTTGGGCTGAATCTGTTGCAATGCTTGATCCACTATATAATGAAGAAACGTTAAAAACAAATTGGCATATTCTAGAAGATTATTTAATTCCAATCGTGTTGAATAATGAAATTAACCATCCAGACGAAATTTCCGAAAAGTATTTCTCACATATTCGTGGGAACTATATGGCCAAAGCTGCTATAGAAGGCGCAATTTGGGATCTTTATGCTAAGCAAGAAAATATCTCACTTTCAACTGCGTTAGGTGGAACGAAAAAGGGAATCGAAGTAGGAGTAAGCATTGGGATTCAAGATTCAATCGATTCAACAATTAATATTATCGAAAACCGACTTGCAGAAGGCTATAAAAGATTTAAATTAAAAATTAAACCAGGCTGGGATATTGAACTAATCGATAAAGTACGTAAAGTTTATCCAACTATTCCATTAATGGCGGATGCAAACTCAGCATACACATTATCTGATATGGACCAATTAATTGCATTAGATGATTATAATTTAATGATGATCGAACAACCACTTGCATACAACGATATAATCGATCACGCAGATTTACAAGAAAGAATGAAAACACCAATCTGCTTAGACGAGAGTATTCACTCACTAGAAGATGCTAGAAAAGCAATAAAACTAGGAAGCTGTAAAATTATTAATATTAAAATTGGTCGAGTTGGAGGACTAACTCAATCAAGAAAAATACACGATCTATGCCAGGAAAATGGAATTCCATTATGGTGTGGTGGAATGCTAGAATCAGGAATCGGAAGAGCCCATAATATTGCAATCACATCATTACCAAACTTCACTCTACCTGGAGACACAGCAGCATCTGCATTATACTGGGCTGAAGATATTATCGAACCAGAAGTAACCGTAGAAAATGGAATGATCACAGTACCAACCAAACCAGGCATCGGATACGACCCACACATGCAAAATATTGAAAAATATACAATCAGTACGAAAGTTTACGATAAGAATTAAATACAAGGGTAAAGGGAACTTTGGAACATCATTAATGAATGATGTTCCTTCTTGATCTATCGTTGAAATCTTAATATAAAGTTCAAATCAGCTATACTTTTACTGGAGAATGTTTAGTTTTGAATGATTCTTAATCGATTTAATGTTATTTCTCCGATTTTTTTGAATCTGACAAACTATTTTCTCGTGATGCCGAGCCTTATTTGCAGTTTTCATAGTTTAATTGCAGATTTGGTTTTTTTATTGCAGATTCGACCAATTAAATTGCAGTTATGGCTATTTTAGTTGCACATGAACAGATTTAATTGCAGAAATAGCATATTTAATTGCAGCTACAAAGGTTTATTCGTAGTCTCAACTATTTAAAATGAAACCCAAACCTAAGTACAAGGTTTGGGTTTTCTATTTGTTCTTAATCTTCTTCCTTATTCTTGCTTTTAATCTGATCCTTGATTCTTTTCACTTGTTCTTCAAATTTTTCAATATCCTTAATTTCACCTTTACCATAGCGCACCGAGTTATATGCATTAATTAGTTCATCTTCATGCGGTATTTGTATTCGCTCCAACCACTCTTTTAATGTTTCATTTTGGTGTCGACCCATCTTATATTTAGATGCATATGTTTGAAGTTGGAAGATTAGTTTTCTAATTTGCTCTGTTGGGGCAGAGTGTTTGAAAAAGCGTATTTTTTTCCTCTGATGTTCTGGTATTGTATTATATTCGATATTGATTTCTTGTTTGGCAGTATGTTTTTCATTACGGATATAAGTAAGGTTTGTGATGACTAGCCAAATTACGATTAAAACGATAATCAATAATAAAAACCATACCCAAGTAGGAGTCGACTCTAAAATATAATGGTGATTACGTATATTTTGTGGAATTTTATCTTCAGCGCTTGAATTTTGACCTAGCTTGAGTTTTTTCTCTTTAATAGTGATGCGATCTACATAGTTAAAGAAAGGAGTTCCTAAAAAACCAACTACACTAAATAAACCGTCTAGTAATTTAAAAATCGCCCACTTTAAAACCGGTAATATTAACGATATGGTACCAGTAAGCAGAGCTGCTATACTAATTGATCCTATAATTCCTTGATAGTTTTTAATGGTATGTGTAGTGGCTGATTGTTGAAAGTATCTACCTAAACTAAATAAAATTGTAAAAATGATGATTATCCATAATATCAAGTTCATATGAGCATAATGTGAAGTCCAACCAAAAAAGAGGACGACCAAACTCGTTAAATAAAAAATGATTTGTAATTTATTTCGTTCTTCGATCCATAACGAAGTGTCTTTAAGAAAAGCCTCAAGTCGAAAATAGATAAAGCTAGCACATAAAATAGATGTAACTGAATTTAAGCCAAGAGTATAACTAATTCCTCCAGAAATAATGGCTGCTAGAAACGGTATAACTCGTGATACTTGAGCCTTTCGTAATGAGTAAAGTAAAAATAGATTTCCAATCATAAAAATACAAATGATTGCCAAAGTAGGTGGCAGTTGATTTTTTGATTCATATATAAATATTACGATTAAATAGAGTAATAGATATTCTAATGAAAAAAAGTATGTAGAAAGTAAACGTAAAATCATTTCATTATCCTTTCGACTTAATGTTTTCCAAATGGAACAAGCGATGGACTTTCTAAATCATCTTGTAGATAATAGATGCTTTGGCCACGTTTTCGCATTTGAGCGAAATATCGATCTCCATGCTTACCGAACGGGCCACATAAAATAACAACAGGAGATTTTCGTTGTTGCTTTTCTACGTAATGAAGTAATCGATCAATTGGCTGAGTCATTCTTGCGCCATTAATTCGGGCAAGGATATCATAAGTTTTACCTAGTTGAGATTTACCTCCACCAATTGGTAAATGAAAAACAGGAACTCCACTTTCCATGTTCAGATTTAGAAATATTTCATAATTAATATTTTTTATTGCAGCATATTGGACTATATAGGCAATATTACTAGCAATTGATTCGATGTTTTCAATTAT
The DNA here is from genome assembly GCF_002559405.1 of Bacillus sp. AFS001701. Lineage (GTDB taxonomy): Bacteria > Bacillota > Bacilli > Bacillales > Bacillaceae_G > Gottfriedia. The sequence continues at coordinate 16,483 of NZ_NTZO01000013.1, forward strand.
ACTTAATCTAAAATTATCATGATGAGTATCTCGTAAATTTATAATAAATGTAATTGAATAGTCAGCAGTTCGTTCATAAATTTTCGTTTGAAGTACTTGAGTTTTAGCACTAGCTTTCCAGTGAATTCGATGAAAAGAGTCCGAATAGACATAATCTCTTGTTCCAATCGGAGCTAGAAAATCTTCAAACATACTAGTATTTGTGACAAAACTACCATATGAGTTAGTTGAAATGATTTGTTCAATTTGAGGTACAGGAATTAATGTAGGATAAATAATAATTTCTTTATGTAAAAATGGTTTATAGGTTAAATATAGATAACCTAAACTGAAAAAATTTGAAATTTTTAGTTCTACTTGTTTAATTCTAGTAACTCCACGTTTAGTAGCTGAAAGCGGTAATGAAATCTGAATTGTTTCATTACCTTTTAGTTGAATTGGGATCATTAGTTCTAAAGTTGAATCGCTACTAACTGCTTTTAAATTTATACTATCTACAATAGGTTCTAATTTTATGCGAACTGTTGCGTTAATAATTGGTAACCAATGATGCTGGGTAATCTTAATAGGTAAATTAAATTCTTCTCCGACGGAAACTCGAATGGGCTCCTTGTCGTTTTCGATGATCAGGTGATCAGCAATATGTTTTAAATAGTATCGACTCATCAAACTAATGATGATTAAAAATCCTCCTAAAAACATTAATAAATAGGAAGATTGATAGAAATTAATGATTAGAAATATGATCCCAAAAATAGTTAGGATATCAAGTGAATTTTTACCATGTATTTCTTTATTCCAAGTCATTTATTGACCAGCTCCAGCTTCTACAGGAACTTCAACTTGATTTAAAACAGATTCAATAACTTGTATAGCATTTTTCTTTAAGGATGCCTCAAGGGTCAAGACTAATCTGTGTGAAAGGAGATAAATCGCAACATCCTTCACATCTTGTGGAGTGACAAATGATCTATTGTTTATATATGCTTTACCTTGTGAAGCTCTCATTAGTGCCAATGTACCACGTGGACTTATGCCTAGTTGAATATCTTCATGATTTCTCGTTGAATGAATTATATTTAAAATATAATCCTCTACTTCTTCCGAAATTGTAACAGTTTTCACTTGTTCTTTCATTTCATCAATTTCTTCTAAAGTTAGTACATTTTTTAAATTCAAAAATGGAGTATTTGAACGATATGACTTCATAATGCTTTTTTCTTCTTCAAATGTAGGGTATTCCAAACGAATCTGCATAAAAAATCGATCCATTTGTGCTTCAGGTAATGGAAACGTACCTTGTTGTGATTCAATTGGATTTTGGGTTGCTATAACGATAAACGGATTTGGTAGCGGAATAGTTTCTCCATCGATTGTTACCTGGCGTTCTTCCATTACTTCTAATAAACTAGCTTGGGTTCTAGGAGTAGCACGATTAATCTCATCTGCTAATAAAATATTTGTCATAACAGGACCGATTCGAAGCTGAAAGTCTTGTTCTTTTGGATGAAAAAATTGAATACCTGTTACATCACTAGGTAATAAATCCGGAGTAAATTGAATTCTTTTAAACGATCCGTTTATTGTTTTGGCAAAGCTTTTAGCTAATTGTGTTTTTCCAGTACCGGGGACACTTTCTAGTAAAATATGTCCATTATTAATAAGAGCGATGAAAATCATTTCAACGACATCCTCTTTACCAATTATCACATGACTAATCTCTTTCTTTAATTGTAATAACTTTTCAGATCTATTCATTGTTCTCTCCTTATCTATCAAAACGTTTTAAGAATTATTAAATCTGTTTAAAAATCAAAAAATTGTTGAACGCTCTATTATTTTAATAGTTAAACAATAGTGAAGTCCAATAATTCTCAATTTTTAAAATTTATTAAAGTAAACGATTAATATTAGTTGAAAATTTTCAATAAACACTGTAGAATATATTGTTTGTTAAAAAATGGAAATAACTTAAAAGAGGGAAAGTCGGAAACGACAGTGGCAGACTACAATTTTTATGGATTATAAAGGGTATTAAATGATGATAAGGATAAAAATATGATTATACAAAGGTTCCGGATTGTTTTGTCTTTACCTATACCATGCATTCCATTGAACCTCCCTTTAACAGGAGAGAAAAAGATGAAAAAAATAATTATAGTATTAGTAGCTTGCTTTTTTGCTTTACTTTGCGGGTGTACAAAAAATAATCAAGAGGAACACAAAGTAAAAGAAAATAAACATAATACAAAACAGGTTAAAGAGCAGAAAGAGCCTATAAAAAAAATAAATCAGGAAGTTACAAAGGTGACTGTTGGTGCCGTGGGGGACCTATTAATACATAATGAAGTTTATGAAGATGCTATGCTTCCAAATGGTGTATATAACTTTAATAAAATGTTTGATGAAGTTAGAAAAACGATGGAAAAGCCAGATATTTTAGTAGCGAATCAAGAAACAATGATTGGTGGAAAGCAATTCGGATTATCTACGTATCCAGCGTTTAATAGTCCATATGAAGTTGGAGATGCACTCAAAGGGGCTGGGGTTGATTTTGTAACACTGGCCAATAATCATACGCTTGATCGAGGAGAGAAAATTATACGAAGTGCAATTTCCCATTGGGACGCGATTCATATGCCATATACAGGTGCTTTTAAATCACAAGCAGATCGTGACCAAATTAGAGTGATAAATAAACATAATATTCGATTTTCATTTCTTGCTTACACATTTGGTACAAATGGGATTCCCGTTCCTAAAGGAAAAGATTATTTAGTAAATTTGATTGACCTTGGCAAAATACGTAGTGATGTTGAAAGGGCAAAGAAAGTATCGGATGTAGTAGTAGTTGCCATGCATTGGGGGATTGAATATGAAAGAATGCCGAACAATACCCAAAAGAATCTTGCAAAGCAATTGGCTGATATGGGAGTTCAAATTATTATTGGTAATCATCCACACGTCCTGCAACCGCCGGCTTGGATCACTGGAAAAACGGGGAATAAAACAATCGTCTTTTACTCATTAGGAAATTACTTATCAGCTCAAGATGAAATCTATGAGTTAATAGGTGGCATGGGTACAATTGATGTAGTTAAAACTCAAACTGAACAAAATGTAAAAATTGAATTGGCAAATCCAAGTTTTTTTCCTACTTATAATTACTATCGTGATAATCGTAATTTTAAAATTATGTCTTTGGAAAATATTAATGATGTTAATCTAAAAAATGGCAAAATGAGATACAACGAAATAATGAACCATATGCGTACAAATATTAAGGATTTAAAAAGTATTTCTGAGGTTCAATAGAAACTAAAATGTTGGCTAAGTACTAAACATGAACATTTATTTTTAAATTCTCATGAATAAACAATTACTAGAGTTAGTGCTATTATAAAACCGCTCAAACATATGACATTTAAAATCATTATTAA